>NZ_QSBK01000012.1:0-78677 GCF_003465685.1 Collinsella sp. AF04-24 | reverse complement strand
ACCGCCTCGCGGTGACATCGTTTTTATGTCAACCTTGGTCTAACAGAGCCTTTTTAATAATTTGTGTGCTTAAATGGTAAGGAATATTCCCAACAATTTTATACCTCTGTTTGTTAGGGAATTGAAACTGTAGAATATCTTGGTGAATTAAAGTGACACGAGTATTCAGTTTTAATTTTTCTGACGATAAGTTGAATAGATGACTGTCTAATTCAATAGACGTTACCTGTTTACTTATTTTAGCCAGTTTCGTCGTTAAATGCCCTTTACCTGTTCCAATTTCGTAAACGGTATCGGTTTCTTTTAAATTCAATTGTTTTATTATTTGGTTGAGTACTTTTTCACTCGTTAAAAAGTTTTGAGAATATTTTATATTTTTGTTCATGTAATCACTCCTTCTTAATTACAAATTTTTAGCATCTAATTTATTATAAAAACACAATAAAAATGTGATTATCCGCTAAAACACAGATTCTATCAGCATTTTCAAGGAAACAAGCACATCAATTTACTACTTATTTACTACTAACGAATGAGCCTTGATACGCAAGTTTTCCTAGATATGCAAAGATATGGTGCAGCACGTCAGTATTGAAACAAGAAAAAATTGAATAACTTATAGACTATGGAACGCCTAAAATGACGTTCCTTTTCTATTTCCAGCCGTTCTTATTGGAGTGCTATTTTTATACCCAAAATGAAAGGAGCAAACAACTATGAAAATGTCAAAAGAAAAAATTGATATAAGCATGTTTGCCCCATGCGGAATGAATTGTAAGGTTTGTTATAAGCACTGTTACAATAAAAAACCTTGTTCTGGGTGCTTGAATAGTGATAAAGGGAAACCAGAACATTGTCGTAAATGCAAAATAAAGGATTGCATCAAAGGAAAATCGTTATCCTATTGTTTTGAATGTGCTGAATATCCATGTAAGTTGATTAAAAATCTTGAAAAAAGCTATAATAAACGGTATCAAGCAAGTCTTATAGAAAATAGCCGTTTTGTTCAAGAACATGGTTTGGAACATTTCATGGAACAGCAGAAAATAAAATATACTTGTCCTAAATGCGGTGGCATTATTTCTATTCACGATAAAGAATGTAGCGAATGTCAAGAAAAAATGAAATAACAAAATTTCAGTTTGACAATTTTATATCCATACACACAAAGCAGTTAGTCTTAGGATTAACTATTTTTTTAATATGAAAATACTATATAAGAATCATCCGGAAGGAACGACAGATGAATACCCGTCTTTAGGATTTAGCACCAGAACTCTTTAGAACCAGAGACCACCTTTTCACCTCGAAACCAGCCGCCGGGCTGGTTTTTTGCGTTTTGGGGCGGATTTGACAAAGTTCTTCTTGTTATCATTATAAAATGGTGCTATGGTGCTACGACGAACATGGGGGCAACATGGCGTACTTCCTGAAGAAATCGACCAACAAGAAAGGGCTCTACCTCCAGATCTACGAGAGCTTCTACGACCCCGCCAGGAGGCAGACGGCACACCGCTCAGTCGAGGCTTTGGGCTATGAGCATGAGCTCAGGCAAGCCGGTATCGCCGACCCCGTCGCGCACTTCAAAGCCAAGGTAGATTCAATGAATGCCGAGCGCAGAGCAAGAAAAATCGAGGAGCGGGCAAGGCGCGTCGGCGGGTCCACCCCCGAGCGCATGCTCGGCCACTTCCCCTTCAAAGCGCTTGACGCGCGCCTGGGCGCGCTCGGCGACCTGAGGTACCTGCAGCTTGCAGGCGGGCTGCGCTTTTCCGTTTCAGACCTGCTCTCCGAGCTCGTCTACGCGCGCCTGTGCGCCCCTTGCTCCAAGCGAAGGACCTTCCACGACGTACTGCCCTCCATGTTCGGCAGCGAAGGCTTCTCCCTCGACCAGCTCTACGACGGCATGGGGTTTCTAGGAGCCGAGTATCCCAAGGTCATCGAGGCCTACAACCATGCCATCGCCGACGTGTGGCCGCGCGAAACCTCGCGTACGTACTTCGACTGCACGAACTTCTACTTCGAGATCGACCGCGAAGACGAGCTTCGCCGCAAGGGGCCATCCAAGGAGAGGAGGGCCGATCCGATCGTCGGCATGGGCCTCTTGCTCGACGCTGACTGCGTGCCCTTAGGTATGAGAATATACCCCGGCAACGAAAGCGAAAAGCCCGTCTTGAAGCGGGCGATCGACGAGATGAGACGGCGCGCGGGCGTGACCGGCAAGGTCGTACGCGTGGCCGACAAAGGCTTGAACTGCGCGGACAACGTCGCCGATGCCGTGCTGTCGGGAGACGGCTACATCTTCTCCAAGTCCGTCAAGCAATTGCCAAGAGCGGAGCTCGCATGGGTCCTCTCCGACGAGGGCTGGGTCGATGTCGCAGGGGTCGACGGCCAAGCGCGCTACAGCTACAAGAAGGTCGTCGGCGACTTCGAGTACAAGGTCAACAGCGAGAACGGCAAGAAAAGAGCGGTGGCGCTGCCCGAGAAGCGCGTGGCCACCTACAGCCCCAAGCTCGCCAAAAAGCAGCTCGCCGAGATAAACCGGCAGATTGAGAAGGCGAGGTCATTGCGCCTTGCCGCGGCGAAGAAGTCCGAGTACGGCGACAGCGCCAGATACGTGACCTTCACCGCAGTCGACGCCGACGGCGAGGTACCCGACGGCATGCAGGTAGCCTGCTCGCTCAACCGCGAGGCAATCGAGCGGGCGCGGTCGCTCGCAGGCTACAACATGATTGTGACCTCAGAGGTCAATATGCCGGCAAGTGAAATCTACGATGCGTACCACAATCTGTGGCGCATCGAGGAATCGTTCCGCGTGATGAAGTCGCAGCTGGACGCACGACCGGTGTACTTGCAGAAACCAAACAGCATCAAAGGGCACTTCCTCGTATGCTATATCGCGGTGCTACTGCTGCGCCTTTTACAGGTGAAGGTGCTCGGCAACAGGTACAGCTCAGAAGAGATCGTGGCGTTTGCGCGCGGGTTCAGGGTAGTGGAAGCCTCGCCGCGCAAGTATGTGAATCTGTCACGCTCTTCCTCGCTCCTCGACGAACTCGAGCGGCTGAGCGGTCAGCCGCTGGGCAACTACTACCTGAAAAAGAGCGAAGTTGATGCAATTTTGAACACGAAGCTCGACTTCGAGGCAACTCAAGACGGAGTGTCTTAGCACCACTTTTGCATTTTATTCTCGGAAGTCGGGTTTTATATCCATACACACAAAGCAGTTAGTCTTAGGATTAACTATTTTTTTAATATGAAAATACTATATAAGAATCATCCGGAAGGAACGACAGATGAATACCAAACGATTTATCCTGAATGCACTTCTGGTTGTAGCACTTTTAGCGCTCTTGGCCTTCTCCCACTGGTATTCAAACCAACCAGCATTTGGCTACGTATTATATGCAGTAATGTCCGGCGATAAGGCCTATTGCCCTCTTCGCGCAATTGACGTTCTCTATTTCTATGTAGCCGGCCCCTTATCAATCGCTTTGCTCGTGTTTCTTGTCTTTTACAACATCAAGAAACGTTAAAAAGACCTATTTAGAATCCGAATCATCCATGGAGCCGTCTATGCCGGTTTTGGTGTCGTCGTCCGTATTAGAATCGTCATCCTTGGCGAAGGGGTTCTTGAAAAAGCCCGTCGCGTCGGGCTGAAGACCCGAGAGCTTGATCCATGAATTATCGAACTCGGGCTTGGGCATGGCCTTGGCCTCGGGCGCGGTCTCATTGCCGATGAGCTCGGACTCATAGATGAACGTGTCATCGCCAAGCGCGTCATAGGCGGCAACCGGGTTACCCTCGGCATCGCGATACGGCGTACCCTTAAACACGGCACCTTCGTAGGCCACGAGCTGGCGGCCGGTCTCGTTTTCGAAGTAGTACACGAAGATACCCTTGAGGGCCGCGCACAGCGGGATGGCGATAACCATGCCGATGGGGCCCATAAGCGCCGAGCCAATAACCAGGGCCGTGAGGCTCATGATAGGATGCACCTGCACCGAGCTCTGCATGACCTTAGGCGAAATGACGTTATCGGTGACATTTTGTGCCACCATGGTCACAACCAAGGTCCACAACGCCAGCATCGGGCTAAACATAAACCCGAGCACCGTGGCAATCGCCGCGCTCACCCAGGGACCGACAACCGGGACCAAGTGCATGATGCCGGTAAAGATGGCCATGAGCGCCGCATACGGATGCCCGATGATCGTAAAGCCGATAAAGGCAAGGATGCCACCGCAGATGGACGTCACGACCATGCCACGCATGTAACCGCCGACTGAGCGCGAAAGAATCGCGACCATAAAGCGGTACGAGGTCTCCTTTTCCTGACCGATGATGGTGCAGACCTCGTGGTGCATACGGGGATAATCGCAGGCAAGCCAATAGGCAAGCACCAGACCCAAAAAGATCACGAACAGCTGTGAGGCCGTGTTGGTGATAAGCGGGAACACGCCGCGGCCGAGCTCGGCGGCAATCTGTGAGACATATTTGGACGCCACCGTAACGAGCGAAGAAAGGTTATCGTCCAGGTACTCCTTGACCGGCGTGTTGTTGAGCGTCTTGGCGCGCGAGATCATCTCATTAAGGTCGCTGCCCGCAACACGTAGCTGCTCAGGCAGGCGGCTCAGGACTTCCATGATCTGGCCAAAGAGAATCGGCGACAGGATACAGACGACACCGACGAGCACGGCTACGACCACAATGAGCGCGATGAGCGAGCCGATGCCACGGCCCACCCCATGATGCTCGAGCCAGTTGGTGATCGGCGACATCACAAAGGCAATAATGGAGCCGACGGCCAAAAACTCAATAACCGGCGCCAGAATCCCCATGAGGTTAAAGATGACGGCAGCGATCACGATGCAGCCGACGACGGCCCAAATGCGCAGCGTCAGAATGCGGGTGTCGCGCAGCACGCGATCGGTTTGTTGGGGGTGTTCACTCATGAACGAACCATTACTCCGTCGGGGTCAATCTTGTCCTGAATCTTCTTAAGCGTACGGCGCAGCAGACGCGAAACCTGCACCTGGGAGATGCCCAGCTTCTTGGCGATCTCGATCTGGGTCATGCCCTTCACAAAGCGCAGCTCGATCACCTCGCGCTCGCGCGGGGAGAAATCGCGAATGGCCTCCTCAATCACCAGACGGTCATCGGTAAAGTCGAGCTCGTTGTCGTCGTCGGCGTAGCGATCGAGAATCGAAGGCGCATCGTCGGAATCGGACGCACCGGGGGCCTCGATGGGTACCGAGGTGTAGGCCGAGGACGATTCCATAGCTTCGAGCACCTCGTCGACGGTCACGTCCAGATATTCGGCGATTTCCTCAACCTTAGGAGAACGCTGTAGCTCGTTGGTGAGCTTGTCGGTGGCCTGGTTAACCTTGGCCGAGAGCTCCTGCAGACGACGCGGCACGCGCACGCTCCAGCCCTTGTCGCGGAAGTGGCGCTTAATCTCACCCAGAATAGTAGGTGTGGCGAACGTCGTGAACTCGAGCCCGCGCTCAGGGTCAAAACGGTCGATAGCCTTGAGCAAGCCCAGATAGCCGACCTGCAAAAGGTCATCGAGCGGCTCACCGCGGTTCTTAAACTTGTTGGCAAGAAACCTTACCAGGTTCATGTGGGACATGACGAGTTGCTCGCGGGCATCCGGATCACCGGTCTCCTTGTAGCGACGAAACAGCTCGCGGGTTTTCTCCTTGTCCCAAGCGGTCTTACCGCTCCGGGAACGTTCGGTCATATTAGATATCCGCCTTGAGGTCGAGGGAAAGCGTCAGGGGCGCCGCGGTCTTTTCGTAGGAATCGCACACGCTTGCAAGAATGAGTTCGGCATACACGGCAGCCTGGTCATCCTCATCGACAGTCGCCTGATCGCCAAAGGTAAAGGTCATACCCACATGAGACTCGTCGACATCGAATGTGATCGAGATATCGTCGCAGTCGACCGCGGTGCACCCAAAGATGAAGGCCTCCTCGGCAGCCATGCGGATATCCTCGATGCGATCGACGGACATAGAGCACAGGGCGCCGACGTTGGCGGCCGTCATGCGCACCAAGCGCGCGAGACGCGGATCACCGGCAACGCTCAGCGTAATGGGGCAGGTTGCTTCGTTACTCATCGCAGGACTCCTCGGAGGTCTCGGCGGGCGTATAGGTGTAATACTGAGCAGGCTTGGCTGCGGGCTTCTGAGCCGTATCTGCACCATCGGCGGCCTCGTCCTCAGCCTCACCAATCAGAACGTGCTCGGTAGGCTGTTCGGCCTCGGCGGCAGCGGCGAGCTTGCGATCGGCGTCGGCTGCAGGAGCCTTCACCTTGTTAAACAGTTTCTGCACGGCACCGGCCGCAGAGTCGGTCACGCTCGACACGGCATTGCTGGCCTCGGCCACACTGCCCGTGACCTGAGAAATGTCGCGAACGACCGCCTCAACCTCAACAAGGTTGGACGTCAGGGCGTCAACGGCAGTCTTGCTCGATTTGAGGAGCGGCTCCACCTGAGCAAGTGCCGGTGTAAGCTCATCAACGGCACCATCGAGCTTTGCCACCACGGGCTGTGCCTCGGCGAGCGTGTTGTTGAGGTCTCCCACCGTCTTGTCAAGCGAATCAACGACGGTGCGCGTCTTGCGCAGCGTGAGCGCGAGCTCGATAACAGCCCACACGCCGGCAACGGCAAGTAGCAGCAAGGCGATTTGAATGGGACTCATACAAGCCTCCCAAATGAATCGAAATACAGACGCTCTTCATGGTACCCCAAAGGGGACCGAACATGCCAAGTGTGAGATCGTGGGACAAAATAATCAGCAGCTACTTCGGAGCATTCCCGCTACGGTCGCGCTCGCTTTGCTCTACGCGCCACTCTTCCCAGCCGCGGCCGGCAGGCTGCCAAAACGCACCGCGCTCCAGCCCCTCGGGCAAATAGCGCTGATCGACCCAGCCTTCGGGATAATCATGCGGATACTTGTACACACCGTACTGATCGCTGCCCGGGCGATGGCGATCGCGCAGGTAGCTGGGCACCTCGCGAAGACCACTGCTGTGGATATCGGCCAGCGCCGCATCGATCGAGGCCTCACACGCATTAGACTTGGGCGCCAGGCATACATAGAGCGCAGCCTGTGCCAGGTTGATGCGACACTCGGGATAGCCAATGACCTCGGCAGATGCAAATGCGGCATGTGCCACCAGCAGCGCCTGTGGATCGGCATTGCCAACATCCTCGGAAGCCTGAATCATGATGCGTCGGGCGATAAACTTGGGATCCTCCCCCGCATCGATCATGCGCGCAAGCCAGTAGATTGTGGCATCGGGGTCGCTACCGCGCATAGACTTGATGAACGCGCTGATAATGTCATAGTGCATGTCGCCGTTTTTGTCATACGAAAAACCGCGGCGCGGGTTGGCAATCTTCACGTCATCGACGGTGATGGGATAACGCTCCCCCGCCGCCGGCGCTGGCGTCCCTTCGGTATCGGGACGCGTGACGGCAATCTCGCTCGCCAGCTCGAGCGTCGTCAGGGCAGAGCGCGCATCACCCGCGGCCAGCGTGCAGATGGTCTTGACCGTATCATCATCGGCAGAAAACTTTCCGTTCAAGCCCTGTGGTGCCTCGAGCGCACGCTCAATAAGCGTGGCGATATCCTCATCCTTCAGATGTTCAAGCTCCACCACGCGTCCGCGCGACAACAGTGCCGAATTGACCTCGAAGTACGGGTTCTCCGTCGTAGCGCCAATCATAATGACGGTACGGTTCTCAACTGCATGCAGCAGGGCATCCTGCTGCGACTTAGAGAAGCGGTGAATCTCATCGATGAATAGAATGGTGCGGCGGTCGTAGGTGTTCAGACGGGTCTTAGCCTCATCGATTACGCGGCGCAGGTCCTTCACAGTGCCCGTCACGGCGCTGACCTCGACAAACTCGCTCTTGGTATGGTTGGCGATAATGTGGGCCAGCGTCGTCTTGCCCGTGCCAGCCGGGCCGTACAGAATCACGCTCGACAGCACGTCATGCTCAATCGCGGCGCGCAGCCACGAGCCCTTACCGACGGCCTTTTGCTGGCCCACATACTCGTCGAGCGAATTGGGGCGCATACGCACCGCAAGCGGCGCATTTTTAAAGGAGCGCTCGCGCGTCGAAGCAGAAAAAAGGTCGTCCATAGCCATCCCGTGCATTAATCAAAATCGTTGTTGACCAACAGTATACCGAAAGGATACGAACTACCGTTCGTTAATATAGGTGCGGTGCGGAAACTTTAGACCTGGGAACAATTTGCTCGTCAGCTCGCAGAAATAACCATCCGTCATGCTTGCGATGTAATCGACGACGGCCTGATCCTTGTCGTCCTGCCAGGCATACGTGCGATCGTAGTAGGAAAGCTGCTGCTCAATGCGCGAAACATGATGCTTAAAGATGTAAGAGAACTCGTCGCCTTTATTTAGATCCTGCAGGCAACGGTCGTAGAGCTTTTCGAAGGCCTCACGCAACTCTGCCTCAGAATCGCCTTCGATACCGCCCTTGCTATAGATCTTCTCGTAGTTCTCGCGCTTCGCCCGGCGGATCTCCTCAAACAGGTCCTCGCTCATCTCGATACGCGGTTTGCCGTAGCTATGCTCAACGATATCGATAGAAGCGTGCGTGAGGATCCAGCTGTTGTAAGCCCCGCCCAGGCCATCGTCAAAAGCGTCGGGTGACAACAGGCCCGCCGCGATGGCGTCTTGGCGATCGCGCCCAACGTAGGCGAGGATATCCGAGATACGCACCACACAGCCCTCGAGGGTCATGGGGCGCAGGTGCTCGATCGCGCCATAGCCCGTGGCAATGCAGTCCTCGACGGTACGGTCGAACTGGTCAAACGACGCCATGTCCGAGAGTTCAAAGACACGCTGCTCGTACTCGCCGTTATGGCACAGCACGCCGTCGAGCGTCTGGAGCGACACGTTGCGGCCGTACAGCGCGTCGAGCACGCGGACGGACTGCACGTTATGGAAAAAATAACGACCCGTACGCTCGTGATAGATATCGTTGAGGAAACGCTCGCCGGCATGGCCAAAGGGCGTGTGGCCCAAATCGTGGCCCAGGCCAATCGCCTCGATCAAATCGCAGTTGAGGCCCAGGGCACGGCCGATATCGCGGGCAATGCGCGAGACGAGCTGCACATGAAGGCCGCGCCGCGACAGGTCGTCGTTGCTGCGAAAGCTAAAGACCTGCGTTTTGCCTGCATAACGCGTGTACGCAGGAAGATGAAGAATCTTTTCGGTATCGCGCATAAACGCCGGACGCATAAGCGTGCCTTTGTCGGCAGCGCGATCTATACGACGAATGACCTGGTCGTCGCAGCATCGATAAGGATTAACGACACCCGAGGCGCGGTCGGCGGCGATACGCTCGACCAGCTCGGGCAACAACGCCGCGGGAATGCGGTCCATGCGCGCCTTAATGACGGCCGTTTCTTGATTAGTTGCCATGGCATGCTCCTTAAAAAGGATGCGCAATCGGTTACAATGTCCAGCCCACGACCTCGATTATGGCAAATATCGGCACCAAAAACGGGAGCAAAGGCAGGGAGCGCGATTTTGTAAAGAGGCAGGAGAGGGCCAGGACCAGGAGCGCGACGGCAAATGCCACGATGCCGCCCAGAGGGTCGAGCGTGCAAAGCGCGAAAAGCGCCTTGGCATCCCCCATGCCGATGCCGGGGGCCTGGCGGAAACGCCGCCAAAGCGACTCGGTCAGCACAAGGGAAAGGTACACGATAACGGCAGGACCGGCGTGGTCAAGCGCAGTGTTCAAGCCCCTGTCCAGCCAAACGCCTGCAAACGCCGCCACGGCGCATGCGGCGGCAAGCGCGTTGGGAAACCGCCGTTCACGGACATCAATCACCGCACCGGCAAAGGCGCAGATCCAAAAGGGAATATAGAGCATTGAACACCTCCCGTGGCAGTCACTCAAAAGCAAAAACCACCACAAAGGTGCCTGTCCCCTTCGTGGTGGTTTTGGTGGTGGTTATTTAGCGCCCTGCATGACCTCGTCGAGGGTAACGTTGACAGCGTGTTGCGTCGGGACCCAGTCGACCTTCAGGAACAACGCAGCCACCGTGATGGGGATATAGCTGAACATAAAGATCGGGAAGGTAAACAGGTTGGTCACCAGGCGCCACTTTTGCGCACAATGAATGTGCTTGTACTCGAAGATGGTCGTAAGGAGCGCCAGGATAAAGAAGGTCTGATACATCATCGCGAAGGTCATAATGAGCGAGGCGGCACAAGCCTGCATCTCAACCTCGGTAGCCAAAAAGCCATGCGAAAGACCACCGACGATCAGGAACGTGGCGTTGGCGAGCATCGAAATCAGTGATAACAGCATACCAGGGGCAATCGTCATAAACATGTCGTAGGCGGCAAAACGATGATAGCGGAAGGTCGACTTGACCAGATGCTTACCGTAGGTAAAGAACACCTGGTAGAAGCCCTTGGTCCAGCGCATACGCTGCTTCCAGGACGCCTTAAACGTCACAGGCTGCTCGTCAAAGAACTCCGCCGGCGCATAGCCAATACGAATGCCGTGAATAGCGCAGAACGTGGTGAACTGAATATCCTCGGTCAGCGTATGGAACTGCCAGCCGTGCATGCCCTCAATAACGCTAGCCGAGATAAGGTAGCCCGAACCCGATACGGCGCAGGACGTCTTGCAGATATTACGCGCGTTGTTAAGGAAACGCGCCTCGCGCAGGTACCAAGTGGCGTTGGCAGCCGAGATCCACGAGCTGCCAAAGTTCTTGGAGTTGCGGTAGCTGGTGACCACATGGAAGCCCTGGTCAAAGGCGTCATTCATCTTGGAGACGTAATCGCGGGAGATAACGTTGTCGGCATCGAAGATAAAGAAGCCCTCAAAGGTATCGGGATACTCGTTAAGAATGCGGTCAAAACCAAAGTCCATGACCCAGCTCTTGCCTTTACGGGCCAGGTCGTTTCGCTCGTACACGACAGCGCCCGCCTCGCGCGCGAGCTGCGCGGTGTTATCGGTGCAGGCATCGGCGACCACGAAGACCTCGATGAGCTCGGACGGATAATCCTGGTCCTTGATGGAGCGAACGAGGTTGGCGATAACGGCCTCCTCGTTGTGTGCTGCAATAAAGAAGGCATACCGGTGGAGTTTTTTGGCCTTGGGAGGCGCGACCTCGCCACGAAGAGCGCCAATGACAAAGAAGACCACCTGGTACAGAAAGCAGACCGTGAGCAGCGTAACCACAATCTGGTTGAAGATCACGATGGGTGTGTTGGTTTGTAAAAAGGCGAGCATGCAGGCTCCCGAGAACGCGTTACGTAAACAACCGTATATCTTACCGTAGGCTAACCGAGTTCAAGAAACCACCTAATACTGGTTAGGCTTCGAGCAGACCGAGCTGCGGAACGATTTCGTCGCCGGCGGCAGTGCGGCCGAGCGAGCGCGGGGCTAGGTCATCCAGAACGGCGGCGAGATCCCACGGCAGCTCATCGCGGCACTCAATGTGCTCCCCCGTCACGGGATGATCGAACGCCACACGCCAGGAATGGAGGAATTGCCTGGTCAAACCCTGGTCGGCACGCGCATCGCACTTACCGTAGAGCGGATCGCCCACGCAGGCGTGGTTGATATGGCGCATGTGCACGCGAATCTGATGCGTGCGACCCGTAAACAGGTGGCACTCGACGAGCGTATAGCCATCGTCAAAACGCGTGGAATCGAAGCGCTCAAGGACCCTAAAGGTCGTAATGGCCTGGCGCGCGAAAGGATCGTCCGAAACCGCCATCTTGACACGGTCGCGCGTAGAACGGGCAATGCCGGTGTTAATGGTGCCCTCGTCCATGGCAATGTGGCCGTGGACGAGCGTAATGTAGCGGCGGTCGAGCGTGCGCGTGCGGATGAGATTCTGGAGCGCGCGCTGGGTGTCGTCGTCTTTTGCCGCGAGCATAAGGCCCGAGGTGTCACGATCCAGGCGATGCACGATGCCGGGGCGGTCCTCGCCCTGCACGGTGCCCAGATGGTCAATGCCACAGTGATAGACCAAGGCGTTCGCAAGCGTACCGCTCTCGTGGCCGTGAGCAGGATGGCACACCAGGCCGCGCTGCTTGGAGAGCACGATGAGGTAGTCGTCCTCGTAGCGGATATCGAGGGGAATGGCCTCGGGAATCACATCGGTGGGATCGTGCGGCTCGGGCAAATCGACCGAAATACGGTCGCCGGAGCGCACGGCATACTTTTTTGACAGGCATGTCTCGCCGTTGACGGCAACGGCACCGCCCTCGATCAGATGCGCGCAGGCAGAGCGCGTAGGGCAGCCGTCATTAGCGCCCAGATAGGCGTCAAGACGCTGACCAGCGGCATCGTCGGCAACAAGGATATGGATGTCGGCCATTAGCGCTCGCTCCTTTCGCGAATCTTGCGGGCACGCTCCCCACGCTGCCGGGCCTTGCGCTTAGCGCGGGCCTCGTCACGGGCGTTGAGCTCGGCGGTCGCGTCGACCTCACGGGCGGCAGGGCTCAAGAACATATAACCGATGAGCGCCAGCACGACGCCGAGCGTAATGCTGATATCGGCCACGTTAAAGACGGGGAAGTCGATGAAGGTGGTGGCAATAAAATCGGTCACGAAGCCAAAAGCCAGACGGTCGATCGCGTTGCCAATGGCGCCGCCCGCGACCATAGCCATGCCCACAACCTCCAAGCGAGCAAGCTGGGGCGAGCGAAGCAAGTACACCGCGATCGCAACGATAACGACAAGCGCCAGCACGGCAAACGCAGCACCGTGCCCCTCGCCCATGCTAAAGGCAGCACCGATGTTACGCACGAAAAGGAAGTCGATCACACCGGGGATAACAGTCACATGCAGAGCATCGCCAACGGCACGAACCGCAAGCTTGGTCAGCTGGTCAACAAGCAGCACGGCCAACGCCACGCTACCAGCAACACCCAACCGCCAACGCAAAGGCGGCGTCATATCCGCAGAACGACCCAAATCAATCCCCTACCCTCAAAAACATCGAATTACGTTTAACGCAAATCAATATCTTATATTGACCAGCAACGAAATAGCCGATGATTCGCTACCAACAGCGAAAACCCGCCAGAGCGAGCAAGGTGCCTTGAAGCAAGGCGGCATAGACCTTCTGGTCATGCCGCCGAAGCTGAAAGGCAGATTGCCGCTCTGGCGGGTTTGCAGCGTCGAGCCGTTACGCGGTTTGGTAAAACCGCGTAACTAGAGTGCATTCGCACACCTCTCGCAGATGTGAGCGTGACCGTTGTACTCGCCGACGGTGGTGCGGTAGTTCCAGCAACGGTCGCAGCACTCGCCCTCGGCAGCCTCGATGGCAACGGAGAGCTCCTCGCCCTGGGTCAGTTCAACAGCGGAGACGATGTAGAACTCGGCCAGGTCGACGGCCTTGTCGCCGGTCAGCAGCGCATACATCTCGGAGGGAACGACCGCCTTGACGCGGACCTGCTGGCTCTTAGTGAAGGTGCCGGCGGAGCGGGCATCCTCAAGGGCCTTGGTCACGGCGCTACGGAGCTCGAGCGAAGCCTCAAGCACGCCCTCAAACTCATTGGCCTCGTCGACCGTAATGGGCGACTTATACCAATCGAGCAGCGCGGCGTACTTCTGGTGATCGACGCAGCCGGCGGGTGCATAGGCCATGGCCTCGTCGACCGTGTAGGACAGGATCGGCTGCAGGTCGCGCACGAGCATCGAGAAGAGCTCGGCAAGCACGGTCTGGGCGCTGCGGCGCTCGAGCGAGCCGGGCTTCTCGCAGTACAGACGGTCCTTCAGGGCGTCGAGATACACGTTGGAGAGCTCGGTAACCACGAAGTCGTAAAGCGCACGGTAAGCGCGCGGGAACTCGTAGCAAGAGTAAGCGTCGTCGACCTCGGCCTGGACCTGGGTCAGACGGGCAACCATGAGCTTGTCGAGCGGCAGCAGGTCGGCAAAAGCGACGCCGTCGGTCTCGGGCTCAAACTGGCCCTCGAGCTCGGAAAGCAGGAAGCGCAGCGTGTTGCGGAAGCGACGGTAGGCATCGGACGTACGAGCGAGAATCTCGTGGTCGATGGAGACGTCGGAGCTAGTATCGACGGAGGCGACCCACAGGCGGATGATGTCGGCGCCCATCTCGTCACAGACTTTGTTGGGGTCGATGACGTTACCGAGCGACTTGGACATCTTGCGACCCTGGCCGTCGAGCGTGAAGCCCTGCGAGACGACCGCCTTGTACGGAGCGTGACCGTTGGCGCCCACCGAGGTGAGCAGCGAGCTCTGGAACCAACCGCGGTGCTGGTCGGAGCCCTCGAGATACACGTCCGCCGGATACTCCAGCTCGGGGCGATACTCGCAGACGGCCTTCCAGGAGACGCCGGAGTCCCACCACACGTCGAGGATGTCCTTATCAGCCTTGAGGTGATGGCCGCCGCACTTGGGGCAGACGCAGGCCTCGCCCAGGTAGCTCTCGGGAGCGTCAGTGAACCAGGCGTCGGAGCCCTTCTCGTGGAAGAGCTTGATGACGGCGTCGAGCGTGGCGTCGTTCATGACCTTCTCGCCGCAGTCGGCGCATGTGTAACTGGGAATAGGCACGCCCCAGTTGCGCTGACGGCTGATGCACCAGTCGGGACGCTGCTCGACCATGGCACCGATGCGGTTGGCCGCGTGGGCCGGATACCACTTGACGTTCTCACGGACCTCCTTGCCAGCCTGCTCGCGCAAACCGGTCTTGTCCATCGAGACAAACCACTGGTCGGTAGCACGGAAGAGCACAGGGTGCTTGCAGCGCCAGCAGTGCGGATAGCTGTGCGTGATCTTCTTCTCGAGGACCAGGGTGCCGCGCTCGCGCAGGAACTCGATGATGTGCGGGTTGGCCTCATCGGTGTCCATACCGCTGAAGGGGCCACCGGTACCAAACTCCTCGCCGGTGTAGAACTTACCGTCGTCATCGACCGGCATGCAGATGTCGGTGATGCCCTCCTTGAGGCAGGCGAAGTAGTCGTCGACGCCGTGGCCGGGCGAGTTGTGGACGATACCGGTACCGTCATCGACACCGACGTAATCGGCCAGCAGCGCCACGCCCTCGACACCGTCAAAGATCGGCTGCTTGTAGTGGATGTGGTGGAAGGTCTCGGCGGGAACCACATAGGGCTTGCCGTCGACCATAACCGGGGTGTACTCCCAGCCAAACTCCTCGCAGCACTTGGGAGCCAGGTCCTCGAGCATGACCTCGGCACGGCCCTCGTGCTCAACGGCGACATAGGCGGCGCCGGGCTTAAGGGAAACGGCCTGGTCGGAGGGGATGGTCCACGGCGTGGTCGTCCAGATGATGAAGTCAACCGGGCCGTCGAAGTCCTCGAGGCCGGCAGGCTTGGAGGTCATCTCAAAGCGCACGAAGATGGACGGGCTCGTCTCGTCGGAGTACTCGATCTCGGCCTCGGCCAGCGCAGTGTGGCAGTGCTTGCACCAGTGAACCGGCTTGTGGCCGCGATAGATCATGCCCTTATCGAACATCGCCTTGAAAACCTCGATGTCGGCGGCATCGTGCTGGTGATAGAGCGTCAGGTAGGGGTTGTCCCAGTCGCCGAGCACGCCCAAGCGACGGAAACCGGCCTTCTGAAGCTCAATGTTCTCGACAGCGAACTCGTTGCAGAGCTCACGAATCTTGGCCGTGGGGGTCTGGTTGAACTTCTCGGTGCCAAGCTTCTCCTCGACCTTGTGCTCGATCGGCTGGCCGTGGCAGTCCCAACCGGGGACGTAGGGAACCTCATAGCCCTGCATCATCCAGTAGCGGTTGATCATGTCCTTGGAGATCTTGTTCATGGCGTGGCCGATGTGGATCGGACCGTTGGCATACGGAGGGCCGTCGTGCAGCACGAACTTCTTGTGACCCTCGTTCTTCTTCAGAACTTGCTCGTAGACCTTGTTGTCCTGCCAGTCCTTGAGTCGCTTGGGCTCGGACTTGGAAAGACCGGCACGCATGGGAAAACCGGTTTTGGGCAGATTCATCGTCTGCTTGTACTCGTTTGCCACGGTACCCCTTTCATGTCGTGGGCGCGCACGCCCGTTGGGCACCAAAAAAAGCGCCCGTCCCTGCAAGCTGGGACGAAGCGCCAAAAACGGGCCGTGTGCCCGCAAAAGCTCTTCGCTTAACCACCCAGCTTAGATGCCCTCACCCGCATTACAGCGCGCTCGCATCCGTTACTCGGCTGGCCTGTATCGACGACCATCTCGGCGATGTCTACTAAGACGTGCCTGTACGGCGCGTCCGTTGGGACCGCAGCTCCGGGGTGATTTTCATCGGTCGCATGCACGGGTTCTCAGCGCTCCCCGTTCTCTGTAGCACACGGACGGCCGACTACTCGTCCCCATCAACGCTTATGCGCTGTATGGTAGCACGGTCAACGCCGGCGAAAAACCCTCAACATCGGTTTCATACTTTAGTAATTTCTCGCGGTCGCAAGCACTCACTTGGAGCAGAATACCTGAAAGCACTTTATCTAACGAAAGAAGGCTGCTATGCGCACGATTGGAATGAGCGACTACACCGTCGGCGAGGACTGCTTTGACGAGCTGCCCGGCGCGCTGGACGAGTACGGAGCGGCCAAGGTCGCGATTATCGGCGGTAAACGAGCACTGGCCGCGGCGCTTCCCAGTATCGAAGCGGCACTGGAGGGCACCGACATCGAGATTCTGGAGACACGCGTCTACGGCACCAACAGCACGCGTGCCAATATCGCCAAGCTTGTTAACTCCCCCGCCTGCCGAGAGGCCGATGTGCTCATCGCATGCGGCGGCGGCAAAGCGCTCGACACCGTGAAGACCGCAGCCATCGAGCTCAAGAAGATCGTCTTTACGGTACCGACGATCTGCTCCAACTGCTCGGCCGCGACCGCCATTGCCGTTGTCTACAACGACGACGGCTCGCTCGAGGGCTATTCGTACCCCAACCGCCCCGCGCACATCTTCATCAACCCCAAGATCATCGCCGAGGCTCCGGCGGAGTACTTCTGGGCGGGCGTGGGCGATGCCCTGTCCAAGCAGCCCGAGGTCGAGTACGCCACGAGCGCCGGCAACCTGGAGCACACCGCAGGTCTTGGCCTGGCGCTCGCACACACCTGCTCCGAGCCGCTGTTTACCTATGGCGTGCAGGGTCTTGAGGACGTTCGCCAGAACCTGTCGACCGAAGCCGTCAAGCAGATCGCGCTCGATATCGTGGTCAACACGGGCTACGTCTCCAACCTGACCAACCAAAACGATTACTACTACAACTCGAGCGTGGCGCATGCGTTCTACAACGCCACCTGCAGCATTCCGCGCGAGGGCACCTACCTGCATGGCGAGGTCGTGAGCCTGGGCGTGCTGGTGCTGTTTGCCTACACGGGCGATACCGAGAACCTTGAGCGCTACGCAGCCTTTAACAAGGAGATGGGGCTGCCCGTGACGCTTGAGCAGGTCGGGCTTTCCGAGTCCGATATCCCCGCCCTGTGCGAGTATGCGCACGCCACCAACGAGTGGAAGCAGGGAAACCCCGAGCCCTTCACCGACGAAAAGTTCGCCACCGCCATCAAGGCTGCCAACACCTACGGCCACACGCTCTAGGACTGGCCCAAAACCACCACAAAGGGGACAGGCACCTTTCTGGTGGTTTTTTATTGCTCCAGCATTCAGTTCGTACTCGAACCCGATTCTTTACGAGAAAGGGTTCGGGTACGTTTTTTGTTTATCGGAAATTCTGCGGAAGGACTACTCGGAACGGTAAACAGGAACGAACAGAGGCAGGGTATCATCGTGGTGATGGTATCCTGCCTTTTATTTTGCGGGATCAAGGTCGCTTTATGCGAACTTGATCGCCACTTATATGGCACATTGATGGCAATTGCTTCGTACGTGCATACCGGGAGCCTGTACACCTCTGGCAAGGCGTAACACACTAGACTTTGTTCCAAAGTCCGTGTGCCAAGGGGGCAGGCCCCTTAGAATTCCTGTGGAGTGTGTACGCACGTACGCAGGAAAACGGCAAAATTTCGCTATATCAGGGCGTTCTTTCATTGGAGAGTATGGTATACACGGCTTAGTTCAACAAATAAGAATTTATATATAAAGGAGAATATTGATGAAACTGTTTTTATGTTCTCACTTTTCAAGTGTAGGAAGTCTGATAAAGGAAGAAATTGAAAATAAAAAAGTCGCATTTATTCCAACAGCTTCGCTGCGTGAAGGCTACACCGGTTATGTCGGCTCGGCTCGAAAATTATTCAAAAAGTTGGGAGCAATCGTAACTGAAATTGATATTTCAACGGAGGCTTATTCAACGATACAGTCTCTTTTTGAAGATGCAGATGTGATCTATTTTACCGGCGGAAATTCTTTTTTCCTTATAGACCAGCTCCGTAAAACGGGAACGGATGAGCTGTTGAAGAAAGAATTGGCAAAGGGAAAACTGATGATTGGTGAATCGGCAGGTGCGATTGTATGCGCTCCAAGCATCCAATATATCGAGCAAATGGATGAAAAGCCGGAGGACTACTCACAAGAAGATGATGCAGGGCTTAATTTGATTGATTTCTATGTTCTTCCGCATTTTCTTACAGCACCATTTAAGAAAGTTACCGAGAAAATAATGACTGAGTTTTCGGATTTGAATCTATGCCCAATTAACAACCGTCAGGGAATTGTAATTGATGGTGAAGGTTCAAAGGTAATTTGCAAAGACTAATTTGAAAATTCCAGTTTGCTGTACTCGTTCCTAGCAGGGTTTGGGGCAGGCACGCCCCAACAAGAAGCTGTCCCAAAGGGGCAAGAATGGGGACTGCGGACGATTTCTTGGACCGTTACGCGGCCCTTCCCAACGCGGAGCGGAACTCGGCCGGCGTGCGGCCACCGAGCGCATCGCTGCGCCTCTCCGTATTGTATCGACCGATCCAGCCCCCGAGCTCCTCGATGAAGCGGGCGGGGGTCCAGCCCGACCAGTCCCTGCCGTGCCAGAACTCCTTCTTGAGCAGGCCGAAGAAGCCCTCCATCGCCGCGTTGTCCGGGCTGCAGCCCTTGGCGGACTGGATTGGCTACACTGATGTGGACAGTTCCGGGAGGGGCGCAAGAGACGGGAAGGCCGTGTGCGCGTTCCTGCGCGAGGGCCGCGGGGAGGGGCTGCCTGGTTACGGCGCCCGTCAACTCGGTCTACGTCTTTGATGACCGGGTCGTACTCAATATCAACTTCACGGATGATGCCAAAACGGTCACCCGTGAGGAAGTGTTGGGTTCGAGTGCTATGGACAATGTTCCAGCATGCTGGGATCGAACTCGCTAGCCGGAATCACACGGTACCCGTGACGCAGCAGCAGATCGACAAAAACACCGTTGCCCGCGGTGAGCGCACCGCTGAAGGTTCCGTCGTAGATACGGCCTACACCACACGAAGGGCTACGGTCCTGTAAGACGCACGCAGCGATCTCGGACGGGCCGCCCGCCTGCTCGCATATATCGAGCGCGCGCTCTGCACCAAGGCGAAATTCGCGATCAACCGACACGCCCTCGCAGGTGCGAACCTCACAGCCCACGATCTCGGACGGGTCGCGCGGCGTTGGTAGACCGCCAAAAACCTCGGGGCACACCAGCAGGACCTCGGTCCCCGTGCGCTCGCAAGCCTCGACCAGCTCTCGATGGTAGTTGTCGAGCCCGTTATACTTGCAGCTCTCGCCCATCAAGCAGGCACTTACCACGATTTTCATATTCAACTCTCCCCACGCAAAACGCCCCATTTGAGATGGACACTCAAATGGGGCGATAGACACTGCGCAACCAGTATTACTGCTGCTTTGGCATCAGCGGATTCTCGCGCGTGAGGAGATTCATGAACTCCTCGCCCGTGATCGTCTCCTTCTTGTACAGATAACGAGCCAGCTCATGGAGCTTAAACTTGTTCTCCTTGAGGATCTGCAGAGCGCGGTCGTGCGCATCCTCGATCAGCTTGGCGACTATCGCGTCCACGCGTTCGGCCGTACCGGGGGCGCAGGTGAGCGACGTATCCTGGTTGAGGTACGCATTCTGAACGGTACCAAGCGCCATCATGCCAAACTCATCGGACATGCCAAAGCGCGTCACCATGTTGCGGGCGAGCTTGGTGGCCTGCTCGATATCGTTGGCGGCACCGGTCGTCATCTCGCCAAAGATAAGCTCCTCGGCTGCACGGCCACCGCAATAGACAGCGAGCTTGTCCAGGACTTCCTGGCGCGTGGTCAGGAAGCGCTCATCCTCCTCGACCTGCATGGTGTAGCCCAGAGCACCGCTCGTACGCGGCACGATGGTGATCTTGGTAACCGGCGCAGAACCCTTCTGGCGGGCGGCAACGATGGCATGGCCGATCTCGTGATAGGACACGACCTGTTTCTCGTGGTCGGACAGAACCGTGGACTTACGCTGCTGGCCGGCGATGACGACCTCCACCGACTCCTCAAAGTCATCCTGAGTCGCGCGCTTGCGACCCTCGCGGACGGCACGCAGCGCGCCCTCGTTGATGATGTTGGCCAGGTCGGCGCCCGAGGCACCGGGCGTGGCGCGGGCAATCGCGGTCAGGTCGATCGGCGGCTCCGTCTTCACGCTCTTTGCATGCAGCTCGAGGATGTTCTTACGTCCGGTCAGGTCGGGCAGCTCAACGGGGATGCGACGGTCAAAACGACCGGGGCGCAGCAGGGCCGGGTCAAGGCTGTCGGGACGGTTGGTAGCAGCAAGAACGACGATACCCTTGTGGTTATCGAAGCCGTCCATCTCGGTCAACAGCTGGTTGAGCGTCTGTTCGCGCTCGTCGTTGCCACTAAAGCCGCCGCCATCGCGCTTCTTACCGATGGTATCGATCTCGTCGATAAACACGATGCACGGGGCCTTTTCCTTGGCCTGCTTAAACAGATCGCGAACCTTAGCGGCGCCGCGGCCAACGAACATCTCAACAAACTCAGAACCAGAAATACTAAAGAACGGCACGCCCGCCTCGCCGGCCACAGCCTTGGCGAGCAGGGTTTTACCGGTACCCGGAGGGCCGACAAGGAGAGCACCGCGTGGCAGTTTGGCGCCAATCTCCTCGTAGCGCTGCGGCTTCTCCAGAAAGTCGACGACCTCCTTGAGGGACTCCTTGGCCTCTTCCTGGCCGGCGACATCCTTAAAGGTCACGCCCACGTCCTTGGAGGCGATCACGCGCGCGCCGGACTTGCCCAGTCCACCGCCGCCAAAACCACCGCCGCCAAAGTTCATCGACGGACCGTCATCACCCATGGCCTTCTTCATGCGGCGGTTGAGCCACCAGCCAATCAGGAAGAAAATCGCCATGGGAAGAATGAGGGTGAGCAGGTAGTAGGTCATCAAACCCGAGTTCTTGTCGGGAACGACCGATTCCAGGGACGCACCGGATTCAAGCACGCGATCGGTAAAACCCGCATCATTCGGCACACCGGTCGTCTTGTAGGCGATGTTCTCGTCCTCGCCCTTCTTGGTGTAATAAATCGTGTAATCGTCCGTGTTGTACTCGACCTTGTTGACGCTCTTCTTATCGAGCGCTTTGACAAACGTCGAGTAATCGGTCTTCGTAATCTGCTGCGTGTGACCGATGTTGGGGAACAGAACGGTCGAGAGCACGAGGTAGACGACGAAGGCGATGAGCACGTAGAGGATCATATTCCGTCTACGTTTGTTGTCATCCATCTCCATCTGCTTGAACTCCATCTACTGGGGTTGATAATGGTTTCTAGAATACCCAACCCGAGCGACGATAAACCGACGCCGGGCACGAAAGGACAGAGATGGCATCACTGGAAGTCGGCAAGGTTCAGATCTACACGGGCGACGGAAAGGGCAAAACCACGGCCGCCTTGGGGCTGGCTTTGCGTGCCACAGGTTATGGTCTCAACGTACTCATGCTGCAGTTTGCCAAGAAGCTGCACTGCGCCGAACACGATGCCGCGCCGCGCCTGGGACTGCGCATTGTGCAGGCCGATCGCGACACGCCCGAGGCTTGCGCCGCGCAGATCATGGAGCTCGCACGCGAGCAGATTAGCCAGGTAGACATGCTGATCTTGGATGAGCTGGGAGAAGCCATGCGCCGAGGCTTTGTGACGCGCGAAGATGTCGAAGCGTTGATCGCAATGAAACCGACCACCACAGAGCTCGTGCTCACCGGCCGCGGCTTGCTGCCCCTCGCCGACCTTGCCGACCTAGTAACCGAAATGCGTCCCATCAAACACTACTTCGACGAAGGCCTCCTAGCCCGCCAAGGCATCGAATACTAGCCATTGCGGACGTCCCCAATGGCTAGGCAGTGGCGCGGCCTAGCCAGTTGCCGCTGTGATGATAGACGGTGAACATCGTGGCGGTTATTACCCAGGTTACGGGGTAGACCAGCAGCAGATGCTCGAGCGAGGGGTCGAGCGGCATAATCGCGAACACCCACGCCACGCGGAGCACGACCGTGCCGAATATCGTCAGCATCATAGGCTGGAAGCTCACGCCAGCGCCACGGATGGAGCCGGACGCGTTTTCGATAATCGAGAAGATCGCGTAGAACGGCGCGATGAAATGAAGAATCGTCGTGGTGTAGGCCGAAATTGCGGCATCGTCGATAAACAGACGCGAAAGCGGGCCCGAGAATACCAGCAGCACGGCAGACAGGCCACCGATAAGCACAAACGACAGCACGAGCGACGTGTGGTATCCCTTTCGCATGCGTTCGTAATTGCGCGCACCAAAGTTCTGCGCCGAGAACGTGGTGATCGACACGCCGAGTGCCTCGGTCACCATCCAGATAATGCCGTCCAAGCGGCCGGAAAGGCCCCAAGCGGTCGTGACATCGGCTCCAAACGAGTTGACCGACACCTGAATCAAAACATTGGAGATCGAATACGCCGCAGACTGAACGCCCAGCGGCAAACCGCACGATAGCATGCTCTTGCAGATACCGGGGTCAATACCGAGCTTTGAGAGCGAAAGACGCCACGCTCCCGGAGCGCGCATCATGCGGATCACAATCATCGTGGCATTGGTGCAGATAGTCAGCGCCACCGCGATGCCGCAGCCCAGCGCTTCCATGTGCAGCACGGCGACAAAAAGAATGTCGAATGCCACATTGACGAAGCAGCCGGAGGCAATAATAACCGCCGGACCGCGCGTGTCGCCCACGGCGCGCAACAGCGCCGTCCCCATATTGAGCAGCAGCGCCGCAAACATGGCGGCAAAGTAGCAACGGGCATACGCCACACCCTCGGCCAGCAGCTCATGCGGTGTATTCATCAGCACAAGCATCGGCTCGACAAACACCATGCCCAGAATGGAAATGACAATGCCGCCCACCAGCGCGAGCGTCATGGCCGTATGGACCGATCGGCTCAAGCGCTCGTCATCGTGCTGACCAAAAAACTGACCGGTAATGACAGCACAGCCAGCACCCACACCGACGCAAAAACCAATGCAGAGCTCCGTAAGCACCATCGTGGCCTGAATGCCACCCAGCGCGAGCTTGCCGCCAAACTGACCGACGATATAGGTACCGATAAGCGTGTATGCCTGCTGAAAGAACGAACTAAAGAAGATAGGGACGCACAGCGACAGCAGCTGCTGCCAAATAACGCCCTGCGTTACATCGATAGCCGTAGATTTCTTAGCCACACGCCCTCCCCACCAGCGTACGTCAAACAACAAAGCGGCAATTTAAGACCAAAGCCAATACCAGCTTAGCACCGACCGACGTCGGCCGAAACGCCCCGAACCAGAGCCCGGTGCGAACTATCTGCCTAGTGATACAGACCCGGCTGGTAGTGGTACTCGTTGCTCACATGTGGGCACAGCTGCCAAAAGGCAACAGCACTTGCCGCGGCCACGTTGAGTGAATCGACCCCATGCGCCATCGGAATACGCACGGCGCGGTCGCAGCCTGCAATGGTCTTGGCGCCCAAGCCAGCACCCTCGGTGCCCATAAAGATTGCCAGGCGGTCAATCTCCTGGAGCGCGGGATCGTCCAGCGACACCGAATCATCCGTCAACGCCATAGCAGCACACGAAAAGCCGGCATCGTGCAGCGCCGCCAGCCCATCATGCGGCCATACGCGCGCCTCGCTGCCAATGCGCGTCCAGGGCACCTGGAACACCGTGCCCATGCTCACGCGGGCCGAGCGACGGTACAGCGGGTCACAGCAAGTGGGGCTCACCAAAATACCGTCGACGTTCAGCGCAGCCGCCGAGCGGAAAATCGCACCGACGTTGGTGTGGTCGACAATGCCCTCGAGCACGCACAGGCGCACCGGGCGCTCCCCCGCCGCCTCGACGACGCCGCCCAAGAACTCATCAACCGGAATCTGTCGCGGGCGACGAAATGCCGCGAGCGCACCGCGCGTCACGTTAAAGCCCGTCAGCTGCTCCATAAGCTCCATCGAGGCCACGAACACAGGAACCGGACCTGCGCCCTCGCGCACAACAAGCCGCTCAAACAGCGGCATCATCTGATCGAGCCAGCGTTCGCCCAAAAGAAAGCTCACCGGCTCGTATCCGGCGCGCACCGCACGCTCGATGACCTTGGCACTCTCGGCGATAAAAATGCCCTTCTGCGGCTCCAGCACGCAGCGCAGCTCACGCTCGGTCAGTCGCACGTAGGCATCAAGCCGCTCGTCCTCGAGCGAATCGATTCGCAGCACCTCAACGGCATCAGTCATAGCAGCCAGCCCGCACCTTTCTTTACAGCGCATCTATACCAAACGAGGCGACGCTAAGCGCCGCCCCATGCATTCAAACAATCCGATGATACCGTTCACGCCGGACGATTTACGCCTCAACGCGACGATACGTTACGAACTCATAATCGACACCCTCGTCGCCCTCGCCCGAGGCAATCGTGGCAACACCGCCACGCCGCGCAATCTCCCACGCGGGATCGGCATCCAGATCGGGAAAATACGTATCCACGTCATGCACGCAATGGTTATGCGTAACCTCGGCCTCGGCGCAATACGGCAAAAACTGCCGATACACCTCGCCGCCACCGATCACCCACGCAACGGGCTCATCGGCTACCGCGGTGAGCGCTTCGTCGACGCTATGCACCACGTCGACGCCCTCGGCAGCAAAGTCCTCATCGCGCGTGAGCACGATATTACGACGGTTCTTGAGCGGACGCCCGCCGGGAAAACTTAGCAGCGTCTTGCGTCCCATAATGACCGGGCAGCCTTTGGTGCGCGCCACAAAATGACGCATGTCGGCGCGATTGGACACCACCATGTCGCCCTCGCACCCAATACCCCAGTCATCGCACACGGCGACAATGGCAGAAAGCTTACACGTCATGCGCGTCACCTACACCGCAATGGGGATGTTCTTGACCTGCGGGCCGTGCTCATAGCCCTCGACAATCAGGTCGTCGGTCGTAAACGCATAGAAGTCATGCACATCGGGGTTAAGCGTTACCTTAGGCGCGGCAAACTGCGGACGCTCGATAAGCTCGCGGACGATATCGACATGACGGTCGTAAATGTGGGCATCGGCAATCACATGCAGCAACTCGCCGGGAATCATATCGACCGACTGCGCGACCATCATCAGCAAAATGGCGTACTGGCACACATTCCAGTTGTTCGCAGCCAAAATGTCCTGGCTGCGCTGGTTGAGAATCATGTTGAGCGTCGGTTTATCATCCTGCGGGCGCTGCGTCACGTTATACGTCACGCTGTAGGCGCACGGATACAGGTGCATCTCGGACAGGTCGCTAAACACGTAGGTATTCGTCATAATGCGGCGGCTGTACGGCGTGTTCTTGAGGTCGTACAGCACACGGTCCATCTGATCGAAGTCACCCTCGGCATAATGGCTCTTCTGCCCAATCTGATACCCGTAGGCCTTGCCGATGGAGCCGGTCTCGTCGGCCCACTCATCCCAAATATGGCTGTTGAGGTCATGCACGTTATTGGACTTCTTTTGATAGATCCATAGGATCTCATCCATGGCAGATTTGAGGGCCGTACGACGCAGGGTAAGCGCCGGAAACTCCTCACGCAGGTCGTAGCGTGCCGTGACGCCAAAGTTTTTAATGGTATAGGCAGGGGTGCCGTCCTCCCACACCGGGCGGACCTTTTGGCCCTCGGTGGTGGTGCCATGGTCCAGAATATCGCGGCACATGGCTACAAACTGTTGATCAGCCTTGCTCATTGACCCTCCTGTCAGTCGCCTATAAGCGAGATTCATTGTAGCCCAGGCGCAAGCGGCCCCACAGCCCTAACATAAGCCCTCATTTTCTGACATATGCCAGAAATTCCTTGCGTAAATCCGCACGGTCGTTATTCTATTGTTGACATATGTCAGATATGGAGAGTGTATGGCAGGAAGACGTGAAAAATTGCGCCGCGTCGGGATCATCCCCGAATATCGCGGTTTTACCCCCGATGGCCTTGCCAGCGGAGAGGCCATCGACATGACGGTCGACGAACTCGAGGTCCTGCGGCTATGCGACCTGGAAGGCCTCAATCAGGAGGCCGTCGCAAAGCACATGGGCATCGCGCGCGCCACGGTGGCGGCAATTTGCAGCCGAGCGCATCGCAAGGTGGCAAATGCGCTGGTCAATGGTCGGGCGCTCATCATCGAGGGCGGCAATATCGCGTACTCCCCCATCACCACAACGACGGCCGTATGGCCAGCAAAGGAGATCGGCACCATGAGAGTGGCAACCACGTATGACAACGGCAACATCTTTATGCACTTTGGCCGCAGCGAGCAGTTCAAGATCTACGACATTCAGGACGGCAAGGTGCTCAGCGAGCAGGTCGTGGGCACCGGCGGCACCGGCCACGGTGCCCTTGCGGGCCTGCTCGCCAACGGCGGCGTGGACACGCTCATCTGCGGCGGCATCGGCGGTGGCGCTATCAACGCGCTTGCCCAAGCCGGCATCACGGTATACGCGGGTGCCCAAGGCAGCTGCGACGCTTGCGTCGAGGCCCTTATCGCCGGCACGCTCGCACAGAACGGCGAGGCCACGTGCGGCTGCCACGGCCACGACCACGAGCACACTCACGAGCATGGCGATTCCTGCGGCTGCCACGGCCATCACGAGCACGAGGGCCACGAGGGCTGCGGCTGCCACTAACGGCACGGCACCGCGAGCTCGGGGCGCGACGCCAAACGCAACCCAACAAACAAAGCCAACAGCAAAGGCCACCCGGTAGCTTCCGAGCGGCCTTTGCCATATCAAGCTGGAATTACAGCTCTATTTCTTATTGCGCATCTGCGCTTCCATCTGGCGCAGCAGCTCCATATCGGACTTGGGACCGCCCATTCCCAAGCCGCCCATGCCGCCCAGACCCATAGCATCCAGGCCGGGGATATTGGGCATGCGCATCTTCTTGCCCTTCTTACCCTTTTTGCCCTTTTTGCCGCCGGCCTGTGCCTGATTGGCCATCGTGCGCATGCGGCCCATCATCTTATTCATCTCGCCCCACTGCTTCATAAGGCCGTTGACCTCGGTGGGGGTTACGCCGGCTCCCTTGGCAATGCGGGCGCGGCGCTGGCCGTTGATGATGGAGGGGCGCAGGCGTTCCTCCTTGGTCATCGACATAATGATGGCCTCGTTCTTGTCGAAGATACCCTCGTCCAGGTTGCCGCCCATCTGGTTGAGCGCGCGCTGGCCACCGGGGAGCATGCCGAGAATGCCCTTCATGCCGCCCATCTTCTTAACGGCTTTCATCTGGTCGAGCATGTCGTTCATGGTAAAGCCCTCGCGCAGCATGCGCTCGGCGGCCTCGAGCTGCTCGGCATCGGCGGCCTCCTGGGCCTTCTCGATGATGCCGACGACGTCGCCCATGCCCAAGATTCGCTTGGCCATACGGTCGGGGTAGAACGGCTCCAGCGAATCGGGCTTCTCGCCCATGCTCACAAACTTGATGGGCTTACCGGTCACCTGGCGCACCGAAAGTGCGCCACCGCCACGGGCATCGCCGTCGAGCTTGGAGATGATCACGCCGTCAAAGTCGGTGCGCTCGGCGAAGGTCGAGACGACGTTGACGATATCCTGGCCGGTCATGGCATCGACGACCATCAGCACCTGATCGGGCTTGACGGCCTTCTTGATGTCCACGGCTTCCTGCATCATCTGCTCGTCGATCTGCAAACGACCGGCGGTATCGACGATGACCACGTCACGCAGGTGGTCGACGGCCTCCTGAATAGCGCCCTTGGCGATGTCGACCGGGTGTGCACCGTCGCCACGGAAGACCGGCACGCCGATCTCTCCGCCAAGCGTGGCTAGCTGGTCGGCTGCGGCGGGACGGTAGACGTCGCACGCGGCGAGCAGCGGCGAGCGGCCCTGCTTCTTGAGCAGGTAGGCCAGCTTTACGGCCGCCGTGGTCTTACCGGAGCCCTGCAGGCCCACGAGCATGATGACGTTGGGGATACGGTTGCTAAAGACGAGCTTGCTCTCGGTGGAGCCGAGCATCTCAGTGAGCTCGTCGAGCACGATCTTGACGACGTTTTGCGCCGGCGACAGCGACTCCATGACCTCTGCGGTCATGCAGCGCTCCTTGGTCTTGGCGACGAACTCCTTGACAACCTTAAAGTTGACGTCGGCTTCGAGCAGCGCCATGCGAATATCGCGCATGGCCGAGGTGATGTCGGCCTCGGTCAGCTTACCCTTGCCGCGCAGGCGGTCAAATGTGTCATTGAGGCGATCGCTCAGAGAATCAAACACTAGTCACTCCTTAATTGGACTCGCCCACCAGGGCGCGGCAGAAATCTTTGGCATTGAACTCCTGTAGGTCATCGACCTGCTCGCCCACGCCCACGCGCAGAATCGGGAGCTTGAGCTTCTCGGCCACGGCCATGGCGATACCGCCCTTTGCCGTGCCGTCGAGCTTTGTCATGATAATACCGTCCAGGCCCAGCGCCTCGTTAAACTCGAGCGCCTGGTTCAGACCGTTCTGGCCGGTGGCGGCATCGATCACGAGCACGACATAGACGGGCATGGGATCGGCGGCCATATTGGCGGCGCGCTTACGCGTCACGTTGACCACCTTGGCAAGCTCGCGCATGAGCTCGGGGCTCGTGTGCAGACGGCCGGCGGTATCGATAAGCACCAGGTCGCTGCCGCGCTTGTCGGCCTCGTCGAGCACGTCATAGCACACGCTTGCCGGGTCGGAGCCGCGGTCGCGCTTGATGACGGGAACGCCGGCGCGCTGGCCCCACACATCGAGCTGCTCAATGGCGGCAGCGCGGAAGGTATCGGCAGAACCGATCACGACGTTCTTGCCGCGGGCGGCCATGGCACTCGCAATCTTGCCGACCGTCGTGGTCTTGCCGGCGCCGTTGATGCCCACAAACAGCACGCAGCTCGGCGTATCGGCGAACGGATCGCGCTCGATGGGCACAAAGTGCTGCTCGAGCTGCTCGGCCAGGGCACGGCGAAGCTGCGGAGCGGTCTTAAGGTTCTTCTTGGCCGCGGCATCGCGCAGGTCATCTGAGACCTTGATGGCGACCTCGGCACCCATGTCACCCATAACGAGGGTGTCCTCAAGGTCCTCCCAAAAGTCCTCGTCGACCTCGCCGCCAAAGTAGAAGACCTCGTTGAGCGCCTCGCGGCTGCGCTCAAGTCCACGCGAGAGAGCGTCAAAGAATCCCATTATGCATTCACGACCTTTCCGGTTTCGCGATCGAGTTTTTGCGAGACGACGCGACTGACGCCGTCGGCTTGCATCGAGACGCCATAGAGAACGTCAGCATCCTCCATAGTACGGCGCTGATGCGAAATGACCAAGAGCTGTGTATCGGAACGCAGCACATCGAGGGCGCCGATGAGCTTGGACAGGTTGGCGTCATCAAGCGCCGCCTCGACCTCGTCCAGCACATAGAACGGCACCGTGCGCGTGCGGTACACGGCAAAGAGCAGGGCGAGCGCCGTCAGACTCTTCTCGCCGCCCGACATGAGCATCATCTTGGTGATGCGCTTGCCGCGCGGCTGCGCCACGACCTCAATGCCCGTCTCGGCCGGATGCTCGGGATCGGTCATCTCCAGATGAGCCTGACCGCCCGGGAAGAGCATAGCGAAGATCTCGCGGAAGTTCGCGTCGACCTTCTCAAACGTCACCAGGAAGGCCTTCCGCATCTTGCGATCAATGGCCACCGTAATCTTGGTGAGCGCCTTGCGCGCGCTCTCCAGATCGGCCAGCTGCTCCTCGATGTAATCGGCGCGGCGCTTGAGCTGCTCGTACTCCTCCATGGCAACCTGGTTCACAGGGCCCAGGTTGTTGATCTGACGCACGAGCTGGTTGAGCTCGCGCTCAGCAGCGTCGCGGTCGGTGGGCGCGGGAAGCATGAGCGCTTCCTCGAGTACCGTGGTGCCATCGGCGGTAATGGCCTTAATGGCGGCCTCTACCTGCACCTCGAGCTTGCCACGCGCAACCTTAAACTCGTTTTGCGTGGCGGAGACGGTATCGACCCGCTCCTTAGCGCGGGTAACCTCTGCCTTGGCATCCTCGATGGTCTTCTTGAGCGAGGCCGAGTCCGCCTCCTCGAGTGAAGCCTGATCACGCAGGCGCGCGGCCCAATCCGACGCGCGCTCCAGCAGGGCCGAATAGCGCTCGTGCATGGGGTCGACGCGCAGACGCAGCAGCTCGAGTGAGCGCGAGGCCTGGCGTGTTCCGCGGATACGACGGTCGATGCCCTCAAGACGATGCTCCAGGTCGGGCACGCGGCCCTTCAGCGAACGCAGGCGTTCGCTCGTCTGGGCTAGGCGAACCTTGGCGTCGGCGAGCTTGCCGGCAGCCTCGGAATCGTCACGGCGAACGCGGTCGAGTTCGTCGTTGGCCTCGGCAATCTGCAAGCCCAGATCGCTTGCCTGCGCACGGGCCTCGTCACGCGAACGGGTAAGCTCGTCAACACGCGGGCGCGCAGCGCGAACGGCCTCGGAGGCCTGCTCTCGGCGCTTGGAGATGCGCACGCGCTCGACCTCGGCATTGCTGGCGCTTTGCTCCAGACGGCCGATCTCGGAAAGCAGCGAGCGGCGCTCGCCCTCAAGGCGGGCAATCTCACCGGCGGCATCGCCCTCGGCGGCACGCGCTTCCTCAACGGCCGCATTGGCCTCAACGACCTGGCCTGACACATGTTCAAACACAGCGGCCAAATCGGGCTCAAGCCCCTCCAGCTCGCGGATACGGCGCTTGCGCTCCAAGGCACCCGACGCCTCGCCGGCATCGAGGCCCACGCGCACCAGGCCGCCGCAGGCGACGCGGGCACCATCAGGGGTCACATAGGTCACGCCATCCACAACCGGCGCCGCCAACGCGGCAGCCAAGTCATCGACCACGTAATAGCCGCCGAGCAGAGCCTCGACAACAGGACCGTAGCCCGCACGAACGGACAGGCGATCAACCAGACGGGTACCGAAAGCACCCTCGGCGGCCGCAGAACCGCTCACGCCGCGCGCTACCAGCAGCGCCTCGCCCGAGGCCTTCTTCTGGTCCAGGGCCGCACGACCGGCACGCTCAAGCGCGGACGTATCGTCGAACAGCAGCGCATCGATATCGCCGGCGAGCAATTGCTCAACCAGGCCCTCAAGCTCGCGCGGGGCCTCGAGCACGTCGCCCAGACGACCCGAGACATCGTCGCCCAGCGCACCCACCAGGCGGCTCACGAGCGGCGAGCTGTCGGCCATGCGGGCATCGAGTTTCTTTTGACTGGCAAGCTCCGAGCGCACCTCGGACAGCTTGTTGCGTGCCTCGCCCTCGCGGGCACGCAGGTCCTTGAGGGCAGCGCGTGCCGTCTCGGTGGCCTCGCGCGCATCGACCTGAGCCTGGCGAGCTTCCTCAAGAGCGTACTCAAGCTCCTCGGCGCGGTCGCGACGGCTCTCGAGCGAAGCCGTGACCTCCTCGAGCTGTTCATCGATCTGCTCCAGGCGCGAGGCGTACATGTTGTCCTCGACCTCGGCGTTGCTCAAGGAATCCTTCACCTTAGCGAGCTCGAGCGCGGCGTTATCGGCCACGCGCTGCACATCGCGCTGTTCGCGCGTAAGCTGCGAAATCTGTGCATCAAGCGCCACGCGGCGCTCGTGGAGCTCGGCAGCGGCAGGACCAGCGGCGTCAACGTCCTCCTGGGCCTGCATGTGCGCACCGGTCACTTCCTCAAGCTGGGCACGCGCGTCCTCGAGCTCCTCGACCACGCGACGACGCTGATGCTCGGAGCTCGAGATCTGACCGCGCATGTCAGACAGGCGCGACACCATGTTGTGGCCCTTTTCCTCGAGCAGGCGCATGTCGGAGTTAATGCGGCCGACCACATCTTGCATATGACGGCGCTGCTCGCCCAGATCGCCCACAAACAGGCCCTTTTCCTCGAGCATGACCTGAAGCTTCTCGAGCTCGCGCTCCTTTTCGCCCATGCGGTACTGCGCAAGCTCCAGCTCGGCGGCACCTTCCTTGGAGCGGCTCTCCAAGTCGTTCCACTGCGACTGCAGCGAACGCAGCTCGTCGACGGCAAGCATCTGCGTAAGCTCGTTCGCGCGCGAGGACAGCTCTTTGTACTTGCGCGCGCGATCGACCTGACGCTCCAGCGGTCGCAGCTGACGGGCGATTTCCTTATTGATGTCGCGGGCACGCGTCAGGTGCTCGTCCATCGACTTAATCTTTTTGAGCGCACGCTCCTTGCGGCGTTTGTGCTTGGAAATGCCGGCGGCCTCCTCGATGAGGGCGCGGCGCTCCTCGGGGCGGCTCTGCAAAATGGCGTCGAGCTTGCCCTGGCTGATGATGGAATGCGTATCCTTGCCCAAGCCCGAATCGTGCAGGATGTCCTGAATGTCCATCAGGCGGCACGGACTCGAGTTGATGAGGTACTCGCTTTCGCCCGAGCGATACATACGACGGGTGATGGCGACCTCGTCAAAGTCGACGGGCAGCATATGGTCCGAGTTATCGAGCACCAGCGTGACCTCGGCGACACCCACCGGCTTGCGCGCTGACGAGCCCGAGAAGATGACATCCTCCATGGCCTGGCCGCGCAGCTGCTTGGCGCTCTGCTCGCCCAGGACCCACAGAATCGAGTCAGAGATGTTCGATTTTCCCGAGCCGTTGGGACCGACGATGACGGTCAGGCCCGGCTCAAACGTCATATGGGCGCGGTCGGCAAACGACTTGAACCCTTTGAGCGTGAGGGACTTGAGATACACGGTTCCTCGCTTAAACAGGCTTCTTGTTGAGAATCACGCCGTTGGTGGTGTAGCCCATGCGGTCAAGTGCCTCGAGTGCAGCGGCTCCCTCGGCTTCCTTCTTTGAGGAGCCGGAGCCGCGACCCTGGCGAATACCATCGATCAACACCACGGCGGTAAAGGTGGGCGCATGCGCCGGGCCCTCGGAGCCAACGAGCTTATACGCCGGGGGTTCGTGGCCGTCGGCTTGCACGCACTCCTGCAAGAACGATTTGGGGTTCGCGGGGTGCTCGGCACGCTCGGAAGCCAAATGCGGCTTAAGCGTACGGTGGATAAACTCCGCTGCGGCATCCCAGCCGGCGTCCAGGTACAGCGCGCCCACGAGCGACTCGTAGACGTTCTCGAGCGCCGAATGCAGGCCGCGCGCACCGGTACCGGTCTCGGAGGCACCAAAGATGATGATGTCGTCGATGCCCAACTCGTGAGAAACCTCGGACAGCGTGGCGCCCGAGACAAGCGACACCTTCAGGCGCGTGAGCTTGCCCTCGTCAAACTCCGGATAGGACTCAAAGAGCGAACGGGCGACGACGGCGCCCAAAATGGAATCGCCCAAGAACTCAAGGCGCTCATAGCTGGCAGAAACCGGCTGGCCCTCGACTGCCGAGGGATGCGTAAGCGCCGCGCGCAGCAGCACCTTATTATTGAACTCGTGGCCCAGGATTTCCTGGGCACGCGTAAGTCGTTCAGACAAAGCCAAGACCTAGGCCTCCCTGGCGTGTTCGATCGCGTCGACGGCGTCGGCGACAGAGTTGAGCGAGAGCAGAGTCTCGTCATCGATCTCGAGGTTGAACTCGTCCTCGATAGCCGTAACCAGCTGCAGGCGCTCGAGCGAGTTGGCATCGAGGTCGTCAAAGGTGGTCTCATCGCTAATTTCGGCAACATCGACGCCCAGAACGTCAGCAGCGACCTCGGCGATCTTGTCGAAGATTTCGGAGCGGTCCATAGCGCTTCCTCTCATAGTGCATGAATACCAAAAGAATGGTACCGCCCGGGCGGTACCAAGACACGGTTCTGATTCTACCCCACGACGCACGCCCCGAGACGCATAACGCCGCTCTTATAAAACGATACCGTCCATAGAGTTGGCGACATTCTCGACCAGCCCGGCGCGCACGGCTTCTGCCGCCGCGAGCGTACCGTTCTTAACAGCCTCAACCGAGGTGGCGCCATGGCCGATCAGGACCACGCCGCGCAGGCCCAAAAGAATCGCGCCGCCCTTGGCGTCGCCCGAAAGCTTGGCCTTAATCTGGCGCATCTGCTTTTTAATGAGCAGCGCGGCGATCTTGGTGCCAAGCGAGGCCATAAAGACGCCCTTGAGTTCCTGCAGCAAAAACTTAGCAGCGCCCTCAGTGGCCTTGAGCGCGATGTTGCCCGACATGCCGTCGGCGACCACGACGTCAAAATTGCCCGACGTAAGATCGGTGCCCTCGCAGTTACCAACAAAGCCGGGAACGGCGGCTTTCATGGCCGGGAAGCACGCCTTGGTAAAATTGGAGCCCTTCTCGTCCTCGGTGCCGTTGGCAAGCAGGCCCACGCGGGGATGCTCAATGCCCAGGACGACGCGGGCATAGGCGCTACCCATCTGGGCAAAACGCACCATGTCGTCGACCTCGACATCGGGGTTGGCGCCCATATCGCACAGCACCGTCAGACCGCCGGCGCGATTGGGCAGCGCATTGGTCAGACAGGGGCGCACCGGCTGCTTCTTGCCTTCGGCCTGATACCTAAACGGCGTCACATAGGCGGTGGCGGCAGCGGTCATGGCACCGGTCGAGCCGGCAGAGAAGAACGCGTCCGCATTTCCCTTCTTGATGGCGCGGCACGACAGCACGATCGACGACTTGCGTTTGGTCATCACGGCGCGAATGGGATCGTCATCCATAGCGATAACGTCGGGTGCCTCAAGGGCCTCAACACGTGCGTGGGAAGCAGCAAAGGGATTGACGATTTCGGCGGGGCCAGCTGCCAAGACCTCGATATCGGGATCGGCGGCAAGTGCAGTCTCGATACCATCGAGAACAACCTGAGGTTTCTCGTCTCCACCCACAACGTCTACACAAACGCGAACGTTACTCATATACATGCTCCTTATACAAAAATGGCCGACTCATTGAGCCGGCCATTGTGGTTCCATTTGGAACGGCATCGCATCCAGAGTATACCGTTACTCGGTAACGATAACCTCGCGGTCCTTGTAGAAACCGCAGCTGGGGCACACGTGGTGCGGGAGCTTGACAGCGCCGCAACGGGGGCACGTGGACTGAGCCGCAGCCGAGATCTTCATGTTGGCGGAACGACGGGTGTGAGTGCGGATACGACCCTGCTTTTGTTTAGGTACGGGCATAGTGACCTTCCTTATGAACTATCCAGTGTGGCGATTACGCGCAAGTAGCGATACTACCACAGTTTTACTCATCGAGCTTGAGATTCTTCAATGCTGCAAATGGATTTTCCGTGGCAGCGGCCCATTCTGCCTCTGCCTGGGCGGCGCAATCGCATTGCTCGACGTTGAGATTGCAACCGCAAGTGGGGCACAGGCCGCGGCAATCGGGCTTGCACAGAACGACAAACGGCGTGTCCATGACGACCGCGTCGTTGATGGGCTCACCCAGATCGACGATGCGGTCCTCACCCAGGAGCTCGTAGCCGTCCTCGTAGGCCTCGGGATCCTCGGGCTCCTCAAAGAGGTAGAACTCCTCGATCTCGCCGGCGATATCAAACGAGGCAGGCTCCAGGCAACGGTCGCACTCGCCGGTGGCGTGCGCGCGGACCATGCCCGTGAGCAAGACACCGGTACCGGCATTGGTAAAGACAACGTCGTAGTCGATGCCGTCCTGTAGCTGGTACTCCTTCTCGCCCACCGTGTAGGTGGCAACATCGACCTTGCCGGTCAGCGGATACGAATCACCAGGAAACTCGAGCTGCTCAGAAAGATCGACGGTAACGCTCGGGAACTCAGCCATTACCACTGACCATTCTGTTGGGCGGCACCCTCGTTGAGCTGCTGACGGCAACGGGTAACGGTGCCGGTCAGGCTCTTGAGGTTCTCCTCCAGGTGCGTAAAGACCTGCTCTGCGTAGTCCTCGGCAGCATAACGCGTCTCGCGCTCGTACTGCTGGGCACGATCGCGGATGTCGTCGGCCTGCTGCTGTGCCAAGCGGACGATCTCCTGCTCACCGGCAATGGTGAGGGCCTGCTGCTGAGCGTCGGCGATGATGGAATCGGCCTGAGCGGCGGCGGAAGCCATAAGCTCCTCGCGCTCCTTAAGGATACGGCGGGACTTCTGCCACTCCTCGGGATAGCTCATGCGGATCTCGTCGAGGATGTTGAAGAACACGTCGGCGTCGATGACCTTGAACTGAGCGTTCTTGCCGAAAGGCGGCTTGGCTTCCTCGATCAGCCCTTCGAGCTCATCGACCAAGCTGACGATCCTATCGCCAGGAAAATTCTCGCCCGGCATCCGGTCTCCTTTCATAGGTAACATATCATCGTGCTAGTTTACCACATGCCACCAGGCAATAAAAAACGTCACGAAAAGCGGTGTCTGAGCGCTTCGACCACGTTGGGCGGGACAAACGTCGATACATCGCTGCCGAGCGAGGCGATCTGGCGAACGACCGAACTCGAGATATAGCCGTACTGCGGCGCACTCATGACAAAGATGGACTCCAGCTCGTTATCCAAGCGATAGTTGAGGTCTGCCTGCTGCAGCTCGTACTCAAAGTCGGTCATGGCGCGCAGGCCCTTGACAACGGCCCCCGCCCCCTGCTCGCGAGCGAAGTCGACCAAGAGGCCGGTAAAGGGCAGGACCTCGACGCCGTCGATATCACCGAGCGCCTCGCGAGCCAGCGCCACGCGCTCATCGAGCATAAACGTGGTACCCACACCGTTTTTACCCTGCGACTCGGCAACAGCGACGATCACACTGGGAAAGATGCGGCGGGCGCGGCGGATGACGTCGATATGGCCAAACGTGATGGGATCGAAGGTGCCCGGGACGATCACGCGGTTGATGGTGTCATTCATGGTCGTCCTCCTGAAACGTCGTGGCATCGTTGTTGTGAGCATCGGTGCCAGCGCAATCTTCCTCACCATCGTCATCGCCGACCCAACGAAGCAGGTCGACCGAGGTAATGCCGTAGCGCTTCTCGCGCACGATCTCAAAGCCTGCCGGATGCGCGCCCGCATCGGCGGCGGCATGCTCAAACAGGGCATAAGCGCCAGGTGCAAGCAGACCCTGCTGAGCCAGGTTCTGCAGCAGCACCTCGACCGGCTCGGCGCCAAAAGCATAGGGCGGGTCGAGCAGGACCAGATCAAAGGGGCCGCCCGGCACACGACCGCGCGAGGCACTCACCAGCATATCGCCCGAGACCACGCGCCAACGCGCACGGTCACGGCAGAGCGACTCGATATTCTTGGTAATGAGCCGCGCGGCATTCCGATCGATCTCGAACGTCGTGAGCGAGCGGGCACCACGTGAGAGCATCTCTAACCCTAAGGCACCGGAGCCGCCAAAGGCGTCCAGCACGCGGACCTCGTCCAGATCGAAGTCGAATGCCGACATGACCATAGATGCGCATGCCTCGCGCACGCGATCGGTCGTGGGGCGGGTGACATCGCGACCACGGGGCTCCTCGATCTTACGACCGCGCCATTCGCCGCCGATGATTCTCATCCTCCGCTGACCTCCTTAAAAATGTGTCGATATCGCATGGCGACCGCATCGCGCAGGGGGCGCGTCGCCACGGAGTCAAGGTTGCAAGCATACCGCAAGAGCTCGACCGCGTCCAAATGGGCCCACTCGATCAGCTCCTCGTCGGCATCCAGGTCGACAAAGCGCAGGGTCACTCCGCCATGCTGACGGTACCCCAGGATTTCGCCCTCGTGGCGCAGACGCAGGTCCATCTGGGCGAGCGTAAAGCCATCCGAGGTTTTTTCGAGCGATTGCAGGCGATCTTGTGCTGCCGAAGCGCCGCCATTGCCCTTGGAGTGCGTCATGACCAGGCACGTGCCCGACACACTGCCACGGCCCACGCGACCGCGCAGCTGGTGCAGAGCAGCCAAACCAAAGCGCTCCCCGTTCTCGATGACCATGACGGTGGCGTTAGGCACGTCGACGCCCACCTCGACCACCGTAGTCGAGACGAGCACGTCAATCTCGCCACGCTTAAAGGCATCGATAACCTGGTCCTTCTCCCCCGCTGGCATGCGGCCGTGAAGGCGCTCGATGGCAAGACCCGGCAACGCCAGACGCAGGCAATCGAGCTCGGTCGCCGTATCGTGCAGCGGCACGGGGACCGTCACGCGGCCCTCGTCGTCGCGGGCGATACCGGGCACGTCCTCCAGATCATCGGCCGAGTCACTCGGCTCCACGAGCGGGCAAATCACGTAGGCCTGCTGACCCTTTTCATGCGCCTCGCGGATGGCGCCATAGGCAAGGTCGCGACTCGACTCGGTAAGCACGCGTGTCGTCACGCCAGCGCCAGGGACGGGCCGATGGCGGATGATACTCGTGTCCAGATCGCCGTAGACCGAAAGCGCCAGCGTACGCGGGATGGGCGTTGCCGTCATAACGAGCAGATCGGCACCAGGGCCCTTCGCACGCAGGGCGTTGCGTTGGCCGACGCCAAACCGGTGCTGCTCATCGATGACCACGAGCGACAGATGCTTGAACGCCACGTTATCCGAAAGCACCGCGTGGGTGCCAAAGAGGACATCGAGCTCGCCCGATTCCAGCTGGGCATGGATCCGCTCGCGCTCGGCCGCTGGCGTGGCGCCCGTCAGGAGCGCCCAGGTCATGCCAGCCTGCGAGAGCAAGGGGCCGGTCTTATCGGCATATTGACGCGCCAGCACGCCCGTGGGCGCCATAACGCAGGCCTGCGTGCCGCTATCGGTAGCCACAGCCAGCGCGCAGGCGGCAACGGCGGTCTTACCGGTACCGACATCGCCCAGCAGCAGGCGGTTCATCACGCGCCCGCCATCGCACATATCGCGCAGGATATCTTGGAACGCGGCCTCCTGCTCGTCGCTCAGCGAAAATGGCAGGGCTTGCTTGAGCGCGGCCAGGTGCTCGCCCGCGGCGTGGGCGTAGGGCACCACATCGACCAGGCTGCCGTCGTTGCGCAGGCGCAGCGCCAGCTGCAGGTAAAGGCACTCCTCGTAGGCAAGCCGTGCGCGCGCGATATCGCGCTCAGCCATGCTCGAGGGAAAGTGAATTGATCGAAGCGCACGAGCATTGCTCATCAGGCGACGCTTAACGCGCAAGCGTGCGGGAATCGGGTCGAAGGGATTGCCGACGACCTCGAGCGCGCCACTTACGATGCGGCGCATCCATGCCTGGCTCACGCCGTCACTCACATAATGGACCGGCAAAATGGTGCCCGCAGCACGCCCGTCATCGAGCTTTTCAAAGTGCGGCGAGGCCATCTGCTTAAAACCGTAGGCAAACTCGACCTTGCCCATCACGGCCAGGCGGTCGCCCTGCTTAAGCTGCTGGGCAATCCAAGGCTGACGGAAAAAGGCGACCTGCAGCACGCCCGTCTCGTCAACGAGTGAGACCTCGGTCACCTGCATGCGCGGACGCGGCTTCTTTTGAACGATACGGTCGACCGTGGCGATGATGGTGCACACGGTACCGATGGGCGCCATCTCGATGGACCAGGAGCGCGTAAAGTCCAGGTATCGATGAGGGATATGCAGAAGGAGGTCCCCCACCGTCCGAATTCCCAGACGGCGAAGGGCCTCCTCACGTTTACCCGAAACATATTTGAGTCGCGCGATATCCTCGTCGAGCGCATTGCTCTGGGCAAAGCGATCCGAGACGCGCGGCACGGAGCAGAGCTCAGACATGGGCAGATGCCTACTCGATCGAGAAGATCACGGGATAGAGCGGCTGCTCGCCACGATGGGCGTCGATCTCCAGGTCGGGCTGAGCCTCCTCGATAGCGTCGACGATCTCCTGGAAGGCTTCATCGGACAGTTCCTCGCCTGCCAGAATCGTCAGCGCGTCACCCTCCTCTTCCTCCTGCATACGGTTGATGCAGTCGAGCGTGACCTGCTTCACGTCGGAGCCGACCACATCGATGGAGCCGGCGATGATGCCCATGACGTCACCGGAGTGAATCGGCGAGCCGTCGGAGGCACTGGAATCGCGCACGGCACGGGTGACCTCGCCATCACGAACCTCACTGATGGCGTCGACCATAGCGGCGACGGCATCCTCGAGCTCGGAATCGGGCAGGACCGCGAACAGCGCGGAGAAGGCCTGCGGAACGGTCTTGGTGGGAACGACGGCGACCTTCTTGTCGGTGCAGGCAGAGGCAGCGGCCTCGGCGGCCATGCGGATGTTGCCGTTGTTGGGCAGAATGATGACCGAGGTCGCGTTGACCTGGTCGACGGCGCCCAGCAGGTCTGCAGTCGAGGGATTCATGGTCTGGCCACCGGACACGATCACGTCAACGCCGAGGGACTTGAGGATGTCTGCCTCGCCGGAACCGGCGGCAACGGCGACAAAGCCCAGGGCCTTCGCGGGCTCGGCGGCCTTCTCCTGGTCCTCGTGGATCTTGGCGGTACGGTCGTGGGCCTCCATCTCCATGTTGTGGATAAAGACCTCGTAGATCTGGCCAAGCTGCAGCATGTGCTCGAGCACCAGGTTCGGGGTGTTGGAGTGCACGTGAATCTTGTAGTCGGGATATGCGCCCACGAGCAGCTCACAGTCGCCCATGGAACCCAGGAACTTAAGGCACTCGTCCTCGTCAAACGGGGCGTCGGCCTTAAACAGGAACTCATTGCAGTAACGGAATTCCGAGCCCTCCCAGTCGTCGTTAGCCTCGATCTCAACGCGGCCAAGAGCGGCATCACGGGCAGAGCCGGCGGAGTCAAACGTAGCGGAGAAATCCTCGACAACGGTGCTGCGGCCAAGAGCGGCAGCTACGAAGTTCTCGAGGAAGATGGCAAAGCCAAAGGCGCCGGAGTCGACCACGCCGTTCTCCTTCAGAACGGGCAGCAGGTCGGGCGTGCGAGCGACGGACTGGTAGGCCTCGACGACGATGGCATCGAGCGCGTCCTCGGCCGAGAACTTCTTCTTTTCGCACTCGTCGGCCTTGGTCGAGACATCGCGCAGCACCGTGAGAATCGTGCCCTCGATGGGCTTACGGACGGCCTGGAAGGCGACCTTGACGGCGCGGCGGAACGCATAGGCGATGTTGGCGGACGTGATGGGCTCATCAGCAGAGACGAGACCCTCGGCCACGCCGCGCAGGATCTGAGAGGTGATGACGCCGGAGTTGCCGCGGGCACCCATCAGGGAGCCGTGGGTGATGGCGCTGGCGATGGCCTCCATATCGGCATCGGCGGGAAGGGCGGAAAGCTCCTTGGTCACCGAGGCGAGCGTGAGCGACATGTTGGTACCGGTGTCGCCGTCGGGTACGGGGAAGACATTGAGCTTGTTGATCTCCTCGGCCTTGTCGGAAACAGCAGCCGCAGCGATCGGAAAACAGGTGCGAATGGTCTTTGCAATCATGGGTATTTGAATCTCCGTTTTCGGATGCTAGTTCAGACGGCTCTTGAGCGCGTCGATGTGAATGCCGATCTTAAGGCTGGCGGGATCGATCTGGGCGATCTCCTGCAGGGTGAAGGCAACGGAGCTCGAAAGATTGTGGCAGACGGACTTCATGTTGACGCCGTTCTCGAGCACGACGTGAAGATCGACCGTAAGGCCGTTCTCGTCGGCGGAGACAAGCACGCCCTTGCGGAGGCGCTGACCGGCAAGCAGGCGCACGCTCTCGGCGCCCTGGAGCTGCTCAGCCATACCGACGACGCCATAGCACGTCATCGCAGCATAACCGGCAATATCGGCAATAACGTCGTTCGAGACGCTCAGGCTGCCGTTAATGGTCTCAGACACAAGAATCTCCTTATCTGGTGCTCGCGGCACCATGTCGTGGGAGCAATCATTGCAATATTCTACAACGACCGCGCCATGTTGAGGTGGTGGGTCGCGGGATTACATCCTCGACACGAAATGTTGATATGGCAACGTTCGAGTCAAGTGGTCGCGGCATGAAAAAACCCGCCGCATAAGCGACGGGTTCTACAACCTGGCTCCCCGGGTAGGACTCGAACCTACAACAGCGCGGTTAACAGCCGCGTGCTCTACCATTGAGCTACCGAGGAATTTAAAAGCCCAGCGGAATGGGCTGAGAAATTCTGGCTCCCCGGGTAGGACTCGAACCTACAACAGCGCGGTTAACAGCCGCGTGCTCTACCATTGAGCTACCGAGGAATAGGTGCGTGCTCTCAAGCAACGAAGTTTATTATACGGACGAATCGGCACAGGGCAAGAACTTTTTTGAGAAATTTTCTCGCCTTGATCCCTTGGGGACGGCCTAACTGCCGGCACCGGCAACGGAAACGCCGATGTTTTGACAATGCCAGCGAGCGGGCACCAGAGCGAACAAATTGGCATGAAAAGAGGACGGCATAGACCTTCTGGTCATGCCGTCCTCTTTGAATGACAAGTTGTCGCTCTGGTGTCCGCGCAGCGTCGGCCAGTTACGGCGTTTGGTAAAACGCCGTAACCCTAAGACTCGATATAGTCTTTGAGCTTGCTGCTGCGGCTCGGGTGACGAAGCTTGGCCAGGGTCTTGGACTCGATCTGGCGGATACGCTCGCGCGTGACACCAAACTCGCGACCGACCTCCTCGAGCGTGCGGGGATGCCCGTCGACAAGGCCAAAGCGCAGCTCGATAACCTTGCGCTCACGATCGGCAAGCGAGTCGAGCACCTGGGTGAGCTGCTCCTGCAGCATGGAGAAGCTGGCGGCATCGGGCGGAACGATAGCCTGGGAGTCCTCGATGAAGTCGCCCAGCTGGGAATCCTCTTCCTCGCCGATGGGGGTCTCGAGCGACACGGGCTCCTGCGAAATCTTCTGGATCTCGCGGACGCGGTCGGCGCTCATGTCCATCTCGGCACCGATCTCCTCAGGGGTCGGGTCGCGACCCAGGTCCTGAAGGAGCTGGCGCTGCACGCGGACGAGCTTGTTGATGGTCTCGACCATATGCACGGGAATACGGATGGTACGGGCCTGATCGGCAATGGCGCGCGTAATGGCCTGACGGATCCACCACGTGGCGTACGTGGAGAACTTAAAGCCCTTCTGGTAGTCGAACTTCTCAACAGCGCGGATCAGACCGAGGTTGCCCTCCTGGATCAGGTCAAGGAACAGCATGCCGCGGCCGACATAGCGTTTGGCGATGGAGACGACCAGACGCAGGTTTGCGCTGATGAGTGCCTGCTTGGCTTCGAGGCCCACGTTCTCAATGCGCGTAAGACGACGCATCTCGGCACGCGTGAGCTCGAGCTCGCCGGCATCGGCAGCCTCGAGCTTCTCGGTGGCCTCGAGACCGGCCTCGATCTTCATGGCCAAATCGACCTCTTCGGAGGCGGTCAGCAGGTCGACCTTGCCGATCTCCTTGAGGTACATACGAACCGGATCGCCGGTCAGCATCACCGTGGAGGCATCGATGCCACGCACGCGGGAGCGTGAACGGGACGTGCGCACGGTGCGCTTCTTCTTGCTCTTGGAAGAACCCATCTCGGCATCGGCCTGACGGGCCATCTTGAGCTCGTGATCGTCGAGCGAGCCGGAATCGTGCTCGTCGTCGTCATCAAAATCGTCGGTATCGGTATCGTTATCGTCATCGTTGACGTCCATGGGGGCGTCGTCGTTACCGCTCGCGGAGATAATCTGGATGCCGCTGTTGCGCAGCGCGGAATACACCGCGGTGAGCTGCTCGTCAGAAACATCGATATCCTTCAGGGCGACCTGAATCTCGTCCTCGGTTACCGAAGTCCTGTTTGAGCCGTTGCCCATGAGCTTTGCAACGTAGGATTCCAGCCCAGTACCCGTGCTCTCAGTCTTTTTTGGCACAGATTCTCCCTTCATAGTCCACAGGACTCAATACTTTAGCACACACATTGACGTCTATACCCAAAAAGAGGACTGGATATAGGCGAGAATACGCTGGTTGACCACAACATCTAGGCTTGCTCGGTGCCCGCGGCCTCCAGGCCGATCAAACGGAACGGGTCCGCCACGCCGCCGATCGACTTTTGCAGCTCGCGTTGACGCTGCGAATCCTGCGCGGCCTGCACGGCCAGCGCGCGACGGGCCTCATCGTCGAGCGAACGGTCTTGGCGCAGCTTGGCCTGCGCGGCACGCATACGGCGCTTGATGGTGTAGAGCTCGAGCGTATCGAGCATGAACACGATGTTTGTCTCGGTAGGGTGTTTGCTCGTCGCCGAGATGCGCCCGGCGCTCACAAGCGTTGCCGCCTCGGGACACACCGAGCGCGCCGCATCCATGCAGGCTGCAGGATCGGTTCCCGGCGGCGTTGCCAGCACGGCCCATGCGATGGACTCGTGACGTGGGTCAACCCACTCGATGGAGCAGATGCGGTCGGCATACGTGCGGAACAGGTCGGGGTAGCTAGTAAGCATCGTCAACAGCTCGCGCTCCCCTGCCAAGGACTTGCGCTCAAGATCGGTAAGAACCATCGGCGCCGCCGCAGCCGGTGCGCCCGAACCATCAGCCACAGGAACAGCGCCCATACCATCAGGCACGTCGATCGGCGGCAGATCGTCGACGACCTCCACGGGCGCGGCGCCGTAGGCATCGAGCGGGACATAGTCGTACGGCTCCTCCTCGACCGGCGCGAACACCGGCGACGTCGCGCCCGATGCCCAAGCACCGTGAGATGCCCCCTGCGAACCAGACGTCCGACCGCCCGCGCTACCAGAGCGCTCGGCTTGCGCCCGCTGGCGTTCATAGTTCTGCTCACGACGTCGTTCCGCATCTTCGCGCTTGGCGACATCGCGAAACACGCGACCCGAACTCGCGCGAACCGTCTCCAGATCCAAACCCAGCAGATCGGCAATCTGGATAAAGTATGTGTCGATCATATAGCTATCGCGCAGCGGATAGATAAGCGTCAGCGCATCTTCCAGCGCCTTGGCACGACCGCCCGGCGTGGTGATGTCACTCGACTCCTGCAGCGAACGGTAGACAAAGTCCATAAGCGGCTCGGCAGCGTCGATGCGCGCCTGCAGCTCCTGTCCACCATGCGCCGTGATGAACTCCATGGGGTCGTTGCCGTCGGGCAGCACCACGCAGCGCAGATCCATCGAATCCTGCTCGATAAACTGAATCGCGCGGCGGGCGGCCTTCTGTCCCGCCGCATCGCCGTCGAACATGTACACGATGCGCTTAGCAAAGCGGGTGAGCGTCTTGACGTGATGCTCCGTGAGCGCGGTGCCCAGCGTAGCGACAACGTTTTTAATCCCCGCCTCCCAACAGGCGATGCAGTCGGTATAGCCCTCTACCACGATGGCGGTATCCTGCGCGACGATAAACTCCTTGGCCCAATTAAAGCCGTAGAGGTTTCGCTTTTTATGAAACACGCTCGTCTCGGCGGTGTTGAGGTACTTGGGTTGGCCGTCACCCATGATGCGACCGCCAAAGGCGATGTTGTGACCCTGCTCGTCAAAGATGGGGAACATCACGCGGTCGTAGAAGCGGTCGGCAAGCTGCCCGCGCCCTCGACTCACGGCAACGTTGGCGTCGATCATCTCCTGCGGAGTAAAGCCCGCCTGCGACAGATGAGCCACCAGCATATTACGACCCGGCGCAAAGCCCAGGCAGTAGCGGCGGCAGACGTCGCCGCCCATGCCGCGGCTGGCAAAGTACTCACGTGGACGGCCATCCTTACCGCGCATAAGCATGGTGTGGTAGAACTGGGCGGTCTCGGCACACAGATCGTAGATGCGGGCACGCTTGGTACCGCGCTCGCGGCGATCTCCGGTGTCGTGCAGCTCAATACCTGCACGATCGGCCAAATAACGGATTGACTCGGGAAAGCTCAGGTTCTCGCGCTTCATGATATAGGTGAAGACGTCGCCACCCTCGCCGCAGCCAAAGCAATGCCACACCTGTGTGGCGGGGATAATGTGGAAGGACGGCGTCTTTTCGCCATGAAAGGGGCAGCAACCCCAAAACTCATGGCCGCGGGGCTTGAGCTCAACCGTTTCCTGCACGATGGCAACTAGGTCGGACGCAGCGCGTACCTGGTCTTTTTCCTCATCGCTAATCACGGATACTCACCCCCTGCTCGCCCAAGTTGTGACGAATATCCTCGATATTACCCTCGACGGTCGAGATCAACTCATCCAGCGATTCGAACACACGCGAGGGACGCAGCCAGCGCGTAAACGCCAGCGAAACGGAAGCGCCGTACAGGTCGCCCGTATAACCAATTAAGTTAGCCTCGAGATGCGATGAAGCGGCATCGTCGGCATACGTCGGCGGCAGGCCGACGTTAACGGCAGCAGGCCATACGGTGTCATCGACGAGCACCAGGCCCTCATACACGCCATCGGCAGGCACCTGAATGCCGTCGGAAACCTGCAGGTTTGCCGTGGGAAAGCCCATGCCAGAGCCCTCGTGACGGCCGCGAACAACACCGCCGCGCAGCATATACGGGCGGCCGAGCAACTCAGCAGCCAGCTCCACATGGCCCTGTCCCAGCTCATGACGGATGCGGGTGGCGCAAATGGCCTCACCGCCCTCGCAAAGCAGATCGTGACCATACACGTCAACGCCGTGCTCGGAACCCCAGACGCGCATCTCGGCAACACCAGAAGCACCGCCACGACCCAGCCTAAAATCGCTGCCAACGCGAATCGAACGAATGTCGACCACGCGTGACAACAGTGTGAGAAAACCAACATGGTCGAGTGCCGCAACCTCAGGCGTAAAGGGAACGGCCACCACTGCATCGACCCCGGTCTGAGCCAAGGCATGTAGACGGTCGGCCGTCGTCATCAGTTTTTGAGCGGGCGAAGGACTCACCACAACGTCCGGATCGGGATCGAAAGTGACCACGACCGCCTTGCAGCCATGGGCACGGGCATCACGGACAAGCGCTTCGATGAGTTCCTGGTGTCCACGGTGCACACCATCGAACACGCCGATGGCAATCGATGCAGCACCCAAGTGCTCGCACTCATCAAACGCATCGGCAGTGACGATGCGGGCCTCGTCCGACTCGCCCTCGAAAAAGATACGCGCGAGCTCACGAGCGGACAACATCATCGAACACCGCCGATTGCCTGCGGAAACACGTGCTCCATGACAAAGCGGCCACTCTCAATGCGGGCAAGCGCCTTGAGTCCCCCATCGAGCACCAACGCAAAAGGCGCCTTCGCGGAATCGAAATCGGCAAGCGCACGCTCAACGGGAATGCGTCGGCCGCAGAGCAGGTCGTCGGCAAGATTGCCCGGCAAGTCAACACGCGTGGCGCCCAAGGCCGCAATGGGATCCAGGGCAAAGCCAGCCGCGGACTCGGGAGAAAGCTCCTCGACCGCATGACAAGCGCCAATGGAAACAACACCGGAGGCCGTGCGGCGCAGCGCGGAAATGTGCGCGGCGCTCTCGCAGGCGCGGCCCAAATCGCGAGCGAGCGCACGGATATAGGTACCCTTGCTCACTGAGAACGCCACGGTCCACACACACGTATCACCTTCGCCTCCCACGGCGATCAGGTCGGCGGCATAGACCTCGACGGGGCGCGGAGGTAGGTCCACCGCATTGCCCTCGCGAGCAGACTTGTAGGCGCGAACGCCATTGACCGAGATAGCCGAAAACGCCGGCGGCACCTGCATCTGCGGACCCAGCATAGCGGCCAAGCGCTCACGGGCATAGGCAGGATCGCGGAGCTCGTTGGCAACAGCCACCGTGCGGACCGCCTCGCCCTCCGCATCATCGGTATTGGTCTCGGCGCCAAACGAAATGTCGGCGACATAGCTTTTGGTATCGAGGGTTAGCATGCCCAGCAGACGGGTGGCCTGGCCCACACCCACCACCATGACACCCGATGCCATGGGGTCGAGCGTGCCGGCATGGCCGACGCGCCGCTCATGGAGGGCGCGTCGGCATTTCGAAACCACATCGTGGGACGTGCAGCCCACCGGCTTATCGACGGCGAGCAGCATATTCAGTTGAGAAGGCGTACGACGAGCCATGTACCATCCAAAAAGTTAAAGCTCGACGGTCACCGAAGCGGGATCCTCCCCCACCAGCTCGGCCAGCATGGGAAGTGCCACGGTAAGCGTCTCGAGAATCGTTCCGTTGTTGGAGAAACCGGCGGCAGCGGGATGTCCGCCTCCGCCAAAGGCAGCAGCGATCTCGGACACGTTGAGGTCGCCCTTGGAGCGCAGGTTGCCGCGCACCTTGGTATCGCCCTCAATGCCCTTCAGGAACAGACAGACCTCGACGCCCATCACCGAGCGCACCACGTCAACCAGACCGTCGCACTCGTCCGAGGTGACACCGCAGGCCTCAAGGTCACTCTGGTACGCGTAACTATACGCAACGCGCCCGTGGGCCACCGTCTTGATGCGGCCCATAACGATGGACTTGAGGTGCAAAAACTCAACGCGCATGCTCTGGTAGACCTCGAGTGCCACACGCGCCGGATCGGCACCGTGGGCAACCAGACGCGAGGCCGCATGGAACGCGGCGGCATCGGCGTTTTGGTACTGAAAACGGCCGGTATCGGTAACCAAGCCACACAGCAGGCAGGTCGCAACGCCATCACGTGCGACAATGCCGAAATTGTCCAAGAAGCGGTCGATGATCATGGCGCAGGCTGCAGCTTCGACGCGCCTCAGGCTGAGCTCGGCAAACTCCTCGCGCGCCGGATGATGATCGAAGCACACCACATGCTTGGAGCGACGAAGCACCTCGGCGGAATTATTGAGACGCTCGACGACCGGTACGTCCACCGAGATGAACAGGTCCGGATTGCCGGTATACGCAGATGCCGGTACCAGGCGATCGGAGCCTTCCATAAAGCGGTAGATGCGCGGAACCGGGTCATCATCTGCCAGCAGCAGGGCAATGTCCTTGTTAGGGAAAAACTTCATAAGCGAGAGGCCCAGACCCAACACGGAGCCCAGGGCGTCGCCATCGGGAGAAGTGTGTCCCGAAATCGCAATGGAGGACGCACCCTCGATGAGCTCGAGGATGCGTCGCTGAATATCTGCAGACTCGCACGAGGCGAGGTCGGCGGAATTAGTCATCTAAAGCTGCCTCCTGGGCGGCATCCGCTATCGGATAGCCGTCCTCGTCCTTTTCGATCGCAAGCGTGGCGGGAACGTTTTCCAGCGCACGCGTGATACGCTCGGCCTCATCGGTCGAACGATCGATGCGAAAATCGAGCTCGGGCGTAACACGCCAATCGAGCGAGCGAGCCAACAAGCTGCGAATACGGCCCTTGGCGCTTGCGAGCGCCTCCATGACCTCGTCGTAGCGGCTCGCATCGCACGACACGAACACACGCGCGAACGAACGGTCCACCGCGACCTCGACCGCGGTCAAAGTAACCAGGTCGAGACGCGGATCGGAAACCTCAAAGAGCAGGATATAACCAAGCTTCTCGCGAAGCTGCTCGCCCAGACGGCGGGTTGCCTGCGTTTGCTTCATAGCGCTACCCCCTACTCGGTACGGGCAACCTGGTCGATGCGGTAACCCTCGATCTGGTCGCCGGGCTTGATGTCCTGGAAGTTCTCCAGGCCAATGCCGCCCTCGGAGCCGCTCTTGAGGCTCTTGGCCTCGTCCTTGTAGTGGCGCATCGAGGCGATCTTGCCGTTGAAGACAACGATGCCGTCGCGCACCAGACGCACGGAATCGGTCGCGGCGATCTCGCCCTCTTCGACGCGGACACCGGCGGCGATACCGACTTTGGGCACCTTGAAGGTGTCCAGGACGGTCGCGGTACCCGTGGAGACCTCGACCTCGGTGGGCTTGAGCATGCCGATACGGGCAGCGTCGAGCTCCTCGAGGCATTTGTAGATGACGTCGTAGCAACGGATCTCGACGCCCTCGCGCTCGGCGGCGGAGCGGGCCTTACCGTCGGGACGGACGCCAAAGCCGATGATGATGGCGTTGGAGGCGTCGGCCAGGACGACGTCGGTCTCGTTGATGGCACCAACGGCGGAGTGGATCGTGTTGATGCGGACCTCGGACTGATCCATCTTGTCGAGCGAATCCTGAAGGGCCTCGATGGAACCCTGGACGTCGGCCTTGATGATCAGGTTGAGCTCCTTGACCTCGGCGTCGGCAATGGTCTCGAAGAGGTTCTCGAGCGTGACGTGCTTGACGCGGCTCTGCTCCTCGATACGGGCCTTGAGCGAACGCTCGTCGGCCAGCGCACGTGCCTCGCGCTCGTCCTCGAACACGCGGAACTCGTCACCGGCGTTGGGCACGGACTGCAGGCCCAAAATCTCGACGGCGTCGGAGGGACCGGCCTCGGTGACGGCGCGACCCTTGGGGTCAAGCATGGCGCGGACGCGGCCGTAGGTAAGGCCGGCGACCAGCGTATCGCCCACGTGCAGGGTACCGCGGGTCACGAGCACGGTAGCGACCGAGCCGCGGCCCTTGTCGAGCTTGGCCTCGAGGACGTTGCCGGAGGCAAAGGTGTCCGGGTTGGCCTTGAGCTCGAGCACGTCTGCCTGGAGCAGCACGGTCTCGAGCAGATCGTCGATGCCGATCTTCTGCTTGGCCGAGATGTTGACGAACATGTTCTGTCCGCCCCACTCCTCGGGGATGACACCGTACTCGGTGAGCTCCTGGCGCACGCGGTCGGGGTTGGCGCCGGGCTTATCGATCTTGTTGACGGCAACGACGATGGGAACGCCGGCGGCCTTGGCGTGGTTGATCGACTCGACCGTCTGGGGCATGACGCCGTCGTCGGCAGCCACGATCAGAATGACGATGTCGGTCACCTTGGCACCACGGGCACGCATAGCCGTAAAGGTGGCGTGACCCGGGGTATCGATGAAGGTGATCTTGCGGTCGTTGATCATGACCTGCGAAGCACCGATGGCCTGCGTAATGCCGCCAGCCTCGCCGGCAGCGACGCCGGTGTGACGGATAGCGTCGAGCAGCGACGTCTTGCCGTGGTCGACGTGGCCCATGACGGTGACGACCGGTGCGCGCGGCTTAAGGTCGGCGGGATCGTCGTAGAACGAGAAGGTGTTCTCCTCCTCGGGGGTGATGATCTTGATCTGTCGGCCCAGGTCGTCGGCAACGAGCTCGACGAGGTCGTCGGACATGGACTGCGTCATGGTGAGCGGCGTACCCAGCAGGAACAGGCGCTTGATGATGTCGTTGGCCGGAACGTCGAGAGCCTCGGCGAGCTCCTGGACGGTAACGCCCTGGGAGACCTTGATGGCGTCGAGCTCCTCGGGGTTCACGCCCTGGGCCAGCGCCTCCTCTATCTTGCGCTCCTCCTGAGCCTTGGCAGCCTCGCGTTCGCGCTTCTCCTTGCGCTTCTTGCGGCGACCGGTGGACTCGCGAGAGGCCTCCTCGACGGCGGCACGAGCCTCCTCGAGGACCTTCTCACGGCTGTACTCCTCGGCCTCGCGAGCCATGCGGCTGTAGTGATCCTCTTCGTTGTTGTGACCGCCCTTGCGCTTCTTGCCCTTGCCCTGCTTGTCGGGGTTGGGGAAGTCCATGCCGGCAGCGACGTTGTTGCTGGCGTTGGTGCGATGGCTGTGCGGACGGCTCTCGGAGGCGTTGCGCTCGGAGTTGTTGTCGGAAGCGTTGCGATCGTTACGACGGCCACCGCGGCGGTCGTTGTTGCCGCCACGACGGTTACCGCGCTCGGCAGCGCGCTCGGCCTTGGCCTTGTCCTCGGCGTCCTTCTTCTCCTTGAGCACGGTCTCCTGTGCGGCAATCTGGTCGAGCAGCGAGCGGAAGCGCGAACCGGAGTCGGAAGCGGGAACGGCGCGGCGCTGGGCCTCGCGGGCAGCCTCCTCCTTCTCGCGGGCAAGGCGCTCCTGCTCGGCCTTCTTCTTGGCCTCGGCCTCGGCACGGGCAGCCTCCTCGGCAGCCTGGGCTGCGGCAAACTGGCGGCGCTCCTCCTCGCGCGCCTTCTCGGCGGCGATGCGCTCGCGCTCGGCCTCGGCGGCGCGTGCGGCCTCCTCGGCGGCAGCTGCCTGCTCCTCGGCCTGCTTGGCGGCCTCGACTTCCTGTGCGCGGGCCTCGATCACCGAGGCGAGCTGCTTGCGGACCATGGCGACATAAGCGTCCTCCAAGGTGGAGGAAGCAGACTTAGCGGGAATCTTCATTTCGGCGAGATGACCCATCAGTTCTTTGGAGGTCATGCCGAACTCTTTGGCCAGGGTGGACACACGGACTTTTGCCATATGACTTCACCTACCCTTTCTGGCACCTTGGGTGCCTAGAGACTGAACGAGCGTGGGATACGCGCCAGGACCCGCCCGGCGCGACCGCGCGCTAGATCAGGTCCTCCGCATCATCGAAGGCGTCGGTGTCGTGGACACCGCAGAAACGGGAGCCGGGACGAGCCTGGTTGCGGCACTGGATGCCGTCTTCGGACACGTACTCGCAGCGACGGACGTCCTCGTCCTCCTCGTCACCGATCAGGTCGGCGGCGGGCTCCTCGTGAACGGGAACGTTCTTGAGGATGTCGGCGGCAAGCGTCTCGGACTTGATGTCGATGTGCCAGCCGGTCAGGCGCGCGGCGAGGCGAGCGTTCTGGCCCTCCTTGCCGATGGCGAGGGACAGCTGGTCGTCGGGCACGATGACGCCGGCGTAGGCCTTCTCCTCGTCAATGAGGACGCGGGTGACCTTAGCGGGCGACAGGGCGTTGGCGACGTAGACGGCAGGATCGGCATCCCACAGAATGACGTCGACGCGCTCGCCACGGAGCTCGCCCACGACAGCGCGAACACGGCTGCCCTTGGGGCCGACGCAGGCGCCCACGGGATCCAGACGATCGTCGAGCGAATGGACGGCGACCTTGGAGCGCTGACCGGGCTCGCGGGCGATCGACTTGATCTGGACGGTGCCCTCATAGATCTCGGGCACCTCCTGCTCAAACAGACGACGCATGAGCTCGGGGTGGGTACGGGAGATGACAATCGGCGGACGGCTGTGCTCGCCACGAACCGGCTGCAGGTTGGAGTTGGGGTCGCGAACGTCGATGATCACGGCCTTGATGTGCTGGTTGTGCAGGTAACGCTCGCCCATCGGACGCTCGTTGCGCTCGTTCTCGTAACGGCGCTGATCGAAGTGCGGCAGCTCGGCCTCGACGCCTTCGCGAATCTTGACGATCGTGAAGTCGGGTGTGGACTGCAGCACGGTACCGCTGATGAGGTCACCGATGCGACCGGAGAACTCCTCGTAGATCTGCTCGCGAGCGGAGTTGCGCACGATGGCGTTGATCTCGGCCTTAGCGTGCTGGGCAGCGATGCGGCTCGTGTTCTTGGGGGTGACGTCGATCTCCTCGAACTCGGTGAAGTTGCCCTCCTCGTCCATGGAATCGTCGATCGGCTCCAGGCGGTAGACGTAGATCTTGCCGGTGGTGCGGTCGATGGTCACCTTGGCGCCCCACTCAAGATGCAGGATCTCGGCATAGCTCTTGGCGAGCGACTGCTCCAGGCGGTCGATCAGGTAGAGCTGGTCGATGTGCTTCTCCTGGCAAAGCTCCATCAGGGCGGACATCATGTCGGATGCTGCCATCTTACTTTCCTTCCTTCGCGGGCTTGAAGTCGTAGGTGGGCTTCAACTTGCACTTTTTAACATCAGAGAAATCGAGGGTAACGGACTCGCCGTCCTCGAGCTCGAGGGTCACGTTCGTCTCGGTGGCGGCGGCAATCTTGCCGGCGTACTTGCGACGGCCCTCGGTGGCGGTGGAGGTGAGCTCGCAGTTCTCGCCCACAAAGCGGGCAAAGTCGCGCGGACGGCGCAGCGGGCGCGCCATGCCCGGGCTCGACACCTCGAGCGTATAGCTCGAAGAGATGGGGTCGAGCTCCTCAATCACATCGCCGACCCACTTGGTGTTGGCCGTGACATCGTTGAGCGACAGGCTCTGACCCTCGGCACCCTCGATACGCACGCGCACGCAGGGGGCCTTGGTGGCACCCACGAGCTCGACGTCGACGATGTCGACATCGTGCTGGGGGGCGACGGCCTCGAGCGCGTCGATGATCGCCTGCTCGGTCTTGGTCTTGACCATTGCGGCACCTCCATCCATACAAAAAAGAAGCGGGGCCGAAACCCCACTTCTTTCAATTACAACTTCATTTGCAAGCAAACTATACCAATAGCTGCGGAAACGTGCAAGCACAACGGAAACTCGCAGGTCAGCGCGCCCACAGCATCTCCACAAGAATACAACAATTGACCGCAGACACCCAAACAGGCGGCTGCAAAAACGAGGGACGACCCAACCGGATCGCCCCTCGTCTTTTATGCGTCAGTTAAGCGCGCAGTGCCTACTTGACCACCAAGTTGACCAGCTTGCCGGGCACGCAGATGGCCTTGACGACCGTCTTGCCCTCGAGCCACTTGGCGACGGCGGCCTCGGCGGCAGCCTGCATCTCCTCGTTGGAGGCATCGCGGGCAACGTCGATGCGGCCGCGGACCTTGCCGAGCACCTGGACGACGATCTGCACTGTGCCCTCGATGGACTCGGCCAGGTCAAACTCGGGCCAGGCGGCGGTGTAAGCGTTGCCATCGCAGCCGAGCGCCTCGTGCCACAGCTCGTCGGCCCAGAACGGGCAGATGGGGGCAAGGACGCTCACGATGTCCTTGGCCACGCCGTAGCACAGCGCCTTGTCACGGGAAGCGCCCTCAGTAGCATTGAGGTAGGCGCTCGCCGCGTTGACGAGCTCCATGACGGCCGAAATCGCGGTGTTGAACTGGCCGCGATCGAAGTCCTCGGTGCACTTGGCGATGGTGCGGTGACGCTCGCGATAGAGCTTCATCGCAACCTCGTCGAGCGCGGACTTGTCGAAGGCCACGTTGGCGTCGCCGGACTGGACGAGCTGCCAAACGATACGCCAGGCGCGCTTGATGAAGCGGTTGGCGCCCTCAACGGCCTTGGGATCCCAGTCGAAGTCCTTCTCGGGCGGGGCGATAAACAGGATCGCCAGACGCATGGTGTCGGCGCCGTAGGGCTCGATAACCGAGCTCGGGGGCACGACGTTGCCCTTGGACTTGGACATGGTGTCGCCGTTCTCGTCCTTGACCATGCCCTGGCACAGTAGGTTGGTGAAGGGCTCGTCCACACTCAGCAGACCCAGGTCGCGCAGGGCCTTGGTAAAGAAACGGCTGTAGAGCAGGTGCAAAATGGCGTGCTCGATGCCGCCGATGTAGTTATCGACGGGCATCCAACGGTCGGCAGCTTCCTTGGAGAAGGGCAGCTCGCTGTTGTGCGGGTCGGTATAGCGCAGGTAATACCAGCTGGAGCAGGTGAAGGTATCCATGGTATCGGTCTCGCGCTTGGCCGGGCGACCGCAGACCGGGCAGGTGGTCTCGTAGAACTCCTTGCACTCGGCAAGGGTCTCGCCGGCACCCAGGTCCAGGTTCTCGGGCAGCGTCACCGGCAGCTGGTCCTCGGGCACGGGTACGATGCCGCAGTGCTCGCAGTGGATGGCCGGGATGGGGTTGCCCCAATAACGCTGGCGGCTGATGAGCCAGTCGCGCAGGCGGAACTCGACCTTGCGACGGCCGCAGCCCATGGCCTCGAGGTCGGCCACGATGGCAGCCTCGCCCTCGGAGTGCTTACCGCCGCGCATGCCGGTGTACTTGCCGGACTGGACGAGCGTGCCCTCGGCGGCATGGGCGCAATCCCAGTCGACGTTCTCGGCATGGAAGGTGTCGATTGTCTCGCCGCTGGCCTCGACGGCAGCGCGATCCTCATCATCCAGAATGATCGGCACGATCGGCAGGTCGTACTTGCGGGCGAACTCAAAGTCGCGCTGGTCGCCGCAGGGAACGGCCATGACGGCACCGGTGCCGTAGTCGGCCACGACGTAGTCGGCAACCCACACGGGGACCTTCTCGCCGTTGACGGGGTTCACCACGTAGCGGCCCGTAAAGGCGCCGTGCTTCTCGAGGGTGCCCTGGGCACGCTCGACGGCAGAGATATGCTTGGAGTCCTCGACGATCTTGGTGACGGCCTCCTCGTACTGAGTGCCCTCGACGAGCTCGTGCAGACGGGCGTACTCGGGAGCCAGGACAAAGAAGGAAACGCCAAAGAGCGTGTCGGCGCGAGTCGTGAAGACGGTGATCTTGCCCTCGTCACCCTCGATGGGCTCGCCATCGGCATCGCACAGGGTAAAGTCGACCTCGGCGCCCTCGGAGCGGCCGATCCAGTTGGCCTGCATCTGCTTGACGCGCTCGGGCCAGCCGGGGAGCTTCTCCAGGTCGTCGAGCAGCTCCTGGGAGTAGTCGGTGATCTTGTAGTACCACTGCTCGAGGTCACGCTTCTCGGGCTCGGTGCCACAGCGCCAGCACTTGCCCTCGGTCACCTGCTCGTTGGCCAAAACGGTCTTGCAGGTGGGGCACCAGTTGACCGGGTTCTTCTTGCGGTAGACCAGGCCCTTTTCCCACATCTTTTCAAAGATCCACTGACCCCATCGATAGTAGTCGGGGCTGCAGGTCTTAACGGTACGATCCAGATCGTAGGAGAAGCCCATGCGCCTCATCGTGGCGAGCGCCTGGTCCATGTTCTTATACGTCCAGGCGGCAGCCTGCGTGTTGTGCTTGATGGCGGCGTTCTCGGCGGGCAGACCAAAGGCGTCAAAGCCGATGGGATGCAGCACGTCAAAGCCGCGCATGCGGGCCTGACGGGCCATGGCATCGCCGATGGTGTAGTTGCGCGCGTGGCCCATGTGCAGGTCGCCCGACGGATACGGGAACATCTCGAGCACATACTTCTTAGGCTTGGTGGCGTCGGTGTCGACGGCAAAGAGGTTCTCGTCGTCCCACGCCTTCATCCACCGGGACTCAATGGCCTGCGCGTCGTAGGCAGGAATCTCGTCCTTATGATCTGTGCAATCGCACATATCAGCTCCTTTAATCTTAGCTGGGGTCGGACGGCTTAGCTTTATTCGCTACTGCGGACAGTCCTGCGCAAGACGAAGAGCACATTTAGTGCTCTTCTTTGCGTGCGGAACTTGTAGCGAACAAAGCTAAGCCGCCCGACCCTAAGGTTAACTCGCATGATGATAGCAAATACAACAAGCGAGATGCCTGCGACTTGCATGCATCTCGCTTTATCTAAATAACGTGGTTGGGAATCAACCTTTGTCTGAAACTCGTTCTAGCACGAACGGGTTTTCCAGGTGCCGCAGATTGCCGTGAAAGAGGAGTGCCGCGTACTTAGGTACGCAAGCGACGGTTTGAACGGCAAGGTGCGGTGCCTTGGAAAGCCGCTTATCGATAAGACACAGACTGCTGGGAATCCTTTACGACTACGTCGTGGGCGCCGCCTTCGACGATGGAGGTGGAGCTTACCAGGGTCAGGCGCGCCTTTTCCTGGAGCTCGGGGATCGAGAGGGCGCCGCAGTTGCACATCGTGGACTTGACCTTGTAGAGCGTGCCGCCCACGCCGTCCTTGAGGGAGCCGGCGTAGGGAACGTAGGAGTCGACGCCCTCGACGAAGCTGAGCTTCGCAGCGCCGCCCAGGTCGTAGCGCTGCCAGTTGCGGGCACGCGCGGAACCCTCGCCCCAGTACTCCTTCATGTACTGACCGTTCACATTGACGCGCTCGGTCGGGCTCTCGTCAAAGCGGGCGAAGTAGCGACCCAGCATCATAAAGTCGGCACCCATGGCAAGGGCGAGCGTCATGTGGTAGTCGTAGACGATACCGCCGTCGGAGCACACGGGCACGTAAACACCGGTCTCCTCGTAGTACTCGTCACGGGCGCGGCAGACGTCGATCAGCGCGGTGGCCTGGCCACGACCGATACCCTTGGTCTCGCGGGTGATGCAGATAGAACCGCCGCCGATACCGACCTTGATGAAGTCGGCACCGCAGTCGGCCAGGAAGCGGAAGCCCTCGGCGTCGACGACGTTACCGGCACCGACCTTGACGTCCTCGCCGTAGTTGGCGCGAATCCACTCGATGGTGCGCTTCTGCCACTCGCTGAAGCCCTCGGAGGAGTCGATGCACAGAACGTCGGCACCGGCCTCGATGAGCAGCGGCACGCGCTCGGCATAGTCGCGGGTGTTGATACCGGCGCCGACCATGTAGCGCTTGTCGTTATCGAGCAGCTCGTTGGGGTTGGTCTTGTGGCTGTCGTAGTCCTTGCGGAAGACGATGCCCATGAGGTGATCGTTGTCGTCGACGATGGGCAGAGCGTTGAGCTTGTTGTCCCAGATGACGTCGTTGGCAACCTTGAGGCTGATGTTCTTGTCGCCCACAATGAGCTGCTCACGCGGGGTCATGAACTCGGAGACCTTCGTCTGGTGGTCATCGCGACTGGGGCGATAGTCACGGCTGGTGACGATGCCCAGGAGCTTACCCTTGGGAGTGCCGTCGTCGGTGACCGGCATGGTGGAATGACCGGTCTTCTCCTTGAGCTCGATGACCTGCTCCATAGTCATGTCGGGGGTCAGCGTAGAATCGGACTGAACGAAACCAGCCTTGTGATCCTTAACGGCCTTGACCATGGCGGCCTCGGACTCGGCGCTCTGGGAACCGTAAATGAAGGACAGGCCGCCCTCGGTAGCGAGCGCGACACCCATGTCGACGCCCGAGACGGACTGCATGATGGCGGAAACCATGGGGATGTTCAGGGTGATTGCCGGCTTCTCACCGCGCTTAAAGCGGGTTAGCGGCGTCTTAAGAGAGACGTTGTTGGGGATGCACTGCGAGGACGAGTAACCAGGGACCAGCAGATACTCCGAAAACGTGTGGGACTCACCGGGAAAGAACGTAGCCATGTTTCTCCTTTTTCCATGCGACCGGTCGGCTGCAGGCCTCGTAGGACCCAGCCCAACATTGGGCGCCCAATACTGGGGAAGTATCTTAACGCACTTTGACTGCTACAATGCATGATTTAAGAAGAGCACACGAGGGCTTGACGCAGGCTTTGCGTTTGCCCAGCAAACACTTTAGCGGGGAGACGTGGAGCGTATGAAGTACAAGACGACGGCAAAGTTGGTCATTCAAGCGTGCGACAAAGATCTGCCGGGCGTCTTCGGCCACGGCTGTGTCTTGCTGCTGCAAGGTATCGCCCGCGAGCACTCGCTCAACCGTTCCGCCAAGAGCATGGGCATGGCGTATTCCAAGGCCTGGCGCATTGTGAACGAGGCCGAAGGCCAGCTGGGCTGCAAGCTCATCGAGCGCGACGGAGCCCGCGGATCCACGCTCACCCCCGCCGGCGAGCGAGCCATAGCGGCCTACGAGGAGCTGCAGGCCGACATCAACAACGTCATCGCCACCAAAGCCAGCGACCTCATTGCCACCATCAAAGAGTAGCTAACTTGCGAAGGGCGTTGTCTAGGGTGGACGCTACAACCAGGGGATCGTCGGTACCGGCGAAGAGGCGGATGGCGCCCCCCTGCTTACCGCGCGGGGCCGAAAGGCGCGTTGCTGAACCGCCGGCGGGCGACGTGCGGAACTCCCCCGGCAATGTGTCGAACAGCTCACCAGCACTTCGCTCGATAAGGTCAAACTCAACTGCCGGGCCAAAGCCGTGCTCGAGGATTCCCGTTGCAACCGCATGGTCGGGATGCGAGGTCAGCCCGGGATAGCGCACGTTGCGTACCATCTCGTTGGCGGCCAGATACTCGGCCAGCGCACGGGCGCGATCGAAGTGGGCCTGCATGCGAGCGTCGAGCGAAGACAGCCCCCGCTCCAGCATGCAAGCCTCATTAGCAGAAAGGTCGAGTGCAGACGCACCGCAATCCGCAAGAAGCGCATGCGCACACTCGGCGGCGGCATCCACGCGATGGCGCTTAAGCTGCGAGCGCGCCACCGAAGCGGCGACGAGCTTGCGCGGCGCAACGCCGGCACACACACGGTCGAGTGCCTCGAGCGACAGGACGGCACCCAAACGCAGCGGATCGCACCCAAAGACGCTTGCCACGGTGTTATCCACCACGAGCAACGCACGGGCCTCACGCGCCGCCCGACCCAGCGCACGCAGATCGGGCACACGTAGGCCAAACCCGCCGATGGAATTGACGAACCACCACAGATGCGACCCGCCAGCATCAAACGAAGCATCAAAGCCCTCGGACGCGGCGGTAAAAGCCGCAACCGACGGCTCCCCCACGAGCACAACGTCGCAGGCATCAAAGCCGCGCGCAAACGCATCGGCAAAGTCATCGGCAAACACGACCAGGCGATCGCTGGGACGCACAATCCCCAGCAGCGACAGCGCCGCCGGCACGTGCGAGGCCGCAACAAGACGCGCCTCACGCGCGCCGGCCCTTGCAGCCCAGGACTCTTCTAGCTGTTGCACGTCCACGCGGCACCATCCTTTACATAAAACCAAACCAAGACCAGCCCACCCAGGTCGAGAAAACGTCAGCGCAAGCAGCGTCGAGCGGTCCGGCGTTCGTTAGAACGCCGGAACAAAATTAGCCGTGATATTCGCCGTTGTATTGGATCAACGTTAGATCTTCCACGCCATCGAGCGCGCGGATGGCGTCGGCATAGGGCATATCCACACCGTCCGAGAACACCTCGACGGCCATCTCGACCTTGTCACCGCGCATGGTCTTGGACTTGACGGTAAACTTGGTGCGGCCAAATGCACGCACGATATCGTCGCCGGTGGTCTGGCCCGTGTAGTGGATGACCATCATGTACACGCGCGCCTTGTCCTGGTGGCTCGCAAAGCCGACAATCATCACCACGATCACCACCGCCGTGAGCGCCACGAGCGCATACATACCGGCTCCCGCCGTAATGCCCGTGGTAATGGACCAAAACAGATACAGCAGGTCGAGCGGGTCCTTGACCGCCGTACGATAGCGGACGATGGACAGAGCACCGACCATACCGAGCGAGATGACCACATTGGTCGAGATCGCGAGCGTGACCATGCAGGTGAGCACGCACATGCCCACGAGCGTCACGGCAAAGCTGCGCGAATACACCACGCCGGTAAAAAAGCGCTTGTACACGTAATAGATCAGGATGCCCATGGCGAGCGCCACGAGCAGCGACAGGCCGATCTTGGCAGGGTCGACCTGGCCAAACGCCTCCAAGACGGAGTTCTTAAAAAAGTCCCTGGTGCTCATGGTCTAAATATCCCCTCGGTTCTCAAAATCCGATTCCCAGTAATTAAATCCGCGCAGGTAGGCGGTCTTGTCATAACACAGGCAGTACTTAGAGACCGCCGTGAGTTCGGCCGCGCCCGGCGGCACCATATCGCGCACCAGCTGCGGACAAAACTCCGTAAACTTGACCTCCATCACCAGCTTACCGGGCTCCAGGACCGGCAACGCGGGCAGCGTCGCGTCAAAGATATCGAAGCTTCCCACCGCGGCACGCACGTTCATGTCAAACGTAATGCGCACGGTGCCCTCATCCATCACCCACGGCTCGCGCTCGTAGTCCACAATGGTCCGTGGGCGCATCATGTTGCAGATGCACTCGATGTAGAACTCGCGGCAGAGTTGGTGCGGACTCCTCAGCAAAAAGTCGTAGTCGCCAGCCAGGATCTGCTCAAACTCGCCGCGCGTAAGCGGCGCGTCCTCCTTGTAGATCCAGCTGCCGTACTTCTTTTTGCGCTCGAGCTTAATCACCTTGTCGCTGCCGTTATAGATACGCACGCGATACTTTTTGCGCATGAGAATGCCGGCGTCTTTTTCCTCGTAGGCCGAGTTGCAGTAGTCGTCAAAGTACAGGCTGCGAATGGTGTAACCACCCGAGCGCGCATGCTTGTCCAGCTTAAACACCGGCGCCATGCGACAGACAAGCGCGGCGCGCTCGCCCTCGTTAATGAGATATTTGAGCTCGTGGCGGTAACGCTCCTGCGTGGTACGGACAGGCGGGGCCGCCAAGCGCTCAAGCAGCGCGCTAGCCCTCCTCATACGTGTCCTCCACGACCTTACCGCCGTCTTGCACGTAAAAACACTTCATGCCGTAGTGCTTGCCGTCGTCGGTCACATAGTAGTCAAACGCATCTTGCGTATAGCCGTCTGAGTTGGTGGCGCGCACGCGCACAAAATACTGGCCGGAATCGGGCGCATCGCAGGTCACTTCGGGAGGCAGCACGTCCTCGGCCTTAAAAAGCACGTCCTTGATGGCATAATCCCGCGCAAGCTCTACGGTGTAGCGAATGTCGCGCGCCTCAAAGTCGTAGGACGCATCCCAGTTAATGCGCAGCTTAGCGTTATCGATCTGCGGCACGCCGATGTAGAACGGCATGGGCTTTTTAAAACTCTCGCGAAAGCTCTTGTAGTTCTCCTCGATCTCGGAGGGAATCGCCGCGGCGATCTGCTCGTATTGGTCCTTGGTGACAGGCAGATTGTCGATATCGGGCGAAGCAAAGACCAGGGATTCAGTCACCTCGCGGTAGTGCTTGATCATCTTGGTCAGGCGAGTCTCGGTCAAATACGAGCGCAAGTCCTTGACGGCGCGGTCGAGTTCGCTGCGGAACGACTTGCTGCGCAACGCGCGGTTAAACAGCACGTTGCCCCAGTAGTTGCTTGCGCCGCGCTCCCAGCTCGCGTAGTCCGAAAACCCGGTAAGAGAAAGCTCCAGCTTACGCAGCATGCCGTCGTTATCCCAATCCAAAAAGTACCAGGTATTTGAGTTGAGAGGGCTGTACAGATAGCAGTTACGGTTCTGCGTATCGCAGTTGCCCGTCAGGATCTGAAACGCCAGCCAATAGACCAGATTCTCGGTATCAAAGTAGGTGTCGAGCACGTTATCGATCTTTTGCGATTCGTCGTTGAGCGCATCGAGCATCTCGATGAGCTTGGTGTGGTCCGAATCGCCCTTAATCTCGAGCATGCCCTCAAAGTTTACCTGGTTGTAGTCGGGATCATCGGCAAGCTTAATGGTGTCCTCGTAGCGATGGAAATCAAAGCTGTTCACCTTATACAGGTGCCCGCTCTTATCCAGGCCATGTGCCTTAAGCGCCGTCTTGTTGAGCTGCTCCACCTGCGTAAACAGGCCGTAGTCCTCAAAGGTATCGTTGGACTTTTCGGTCTGGTCGCACACCCACAGATGCACAAACTGCGTGCGCAGGCCCATCATCTGGGGAATCCCGCGGATAAGATCGTAGGCCATCTTGTTGCGAAAATGCATACCCTCGCCCATGTGCTTGTTGAGCGCAATCGCACGCTGCTGGCGCCAGGTACCTTTTCCTTTTTTGAGCTCCACCTTGTAATTCTTTTGCGTGTAGGAGCTCGACGTCTGGCCACGCACCTGCACGGTGGCATTGGGCGCTTCCTCGCCATAGCCAACCTCGCCGGCCTCCGGGCCGTCTTCGTCGCCCGCCTGCAGCAAGCCCATAACCTGATAGCGCGCCACGCCCATGTCGGCATAGTCATACACCGAGTACGTGTTGATCTCGGCCCAGCTGTGGTCGGTGTTCTCGGAGCTGTTGCCGCGTGAGACCGTCAGGTACATGGTCACAATACCCGAGTCGTCGTAGACCTCGTACAGCTCATCTTTATCGCGTAGATGCTTGGTACCGTCCGAGGACTCGGCCTTTTTAATCTTGCCCTGCTTTTTGACCTTTTTAGTCGAGGAGTCTTCCTGCACCGAGCAGCCCGAAAGCAACAGCGCGCCGGCAGCCGCCTCGACCAGGCAGCGGCGAGACATCATCCTATCGGTCATCAGAACCTCCCCAATGCTTGCGATACACGTGAACTACTGCGCGCTCAAACGCGCCATGTGGCTCACCCTTATGGCGACCTTCCTCATAGCGCTGCTCGGCACGGTCGAGCAAGCGGCCCAGCTGTGTAAACCAGCCCGTCTTGTCGGTCGCCACAATGGGCTGCTGGCTCAGGATACGATAAGGCAAGTTGGCGGTATAGGTATCGAGCCGCAGCAGCGCCACGATAAAAAACACCGCCGCACCCAACAAAAAGCCAAAGCCGTAAAACTGCTGCGGCAAAAGCAACGACGCGGCAGTCGCCAGCCCGGCCACACCGGCAAACAGTCCCGAGGCCAGCACGGCCCCCTTGTAGTCGGTAAAGTACAGCAAGATCAGCAGGATCGTGTTGCCCACGGCATACAGGCCGTAGCCCACGCACAGCGTGCGAAAATACCCGTGCATCAGGTTGTTAAAGCCCAACGGTAGGGCCGACAGCACCGTGGTCTCGAGCGAGATGACCGCCGCCGTCACAAACAGTTGCTTGAGCGCACAAAACCGCAGTTCTCGGTTGAGCGTGGCAAGCATTTCCTCCTCGGCCACCACAATGTCGCCCACCACACCACCGTCGTTGAACAGGCTGTAGTAGTCGCGGTAGCGCGGATAAAAGTTGACCTCGACCGAGACCACAAAGTTGACGGACGTGACCAGGATCGTCAAAAACGCGATGAGCGCCGGCACATCGTGGTAGGGCGCACCATAAAACAAGCCCTTGACCTGCACGCCAATGGGACCGGCCCAAATTATCACCAAGTGCGCAAAGAGGCCCAGGTTGGTGAACAAGCCCGTGAGCGCCAACGGCATAAACTGATCAAGCCACCGTAAAAAGAGCCAGGGGCTGCGTTCGCTCTGCGGAAAATACCGGTACAGCAGCACCACGTCCCAGGCGAGCATGACGCCGTAGCCCAGAGCAATTGACGCCAAAAGGCCCTCGACCGGCGGCAGTCCCAGCGCCAGCGCGGCCAGGGCGCACAGGCACGCCACGCCAATGGCAGCCGCAAAGCTGCACAGGATACCGCGGTAATCCTTAATAGCGGTGAGATAGCTCATGCCGTTCCAGTTGACGATCATAATGTTGAACAGCCACAGGCATAGCAGCCCCTGCAGCAGCGTGGCGCCCGAGAACAGCAGAAAGACACCGTAGAGCACCGTGCCCGCAACGAGCATGACAGCATTGGAGCCCCAAAACGAGGGCAAGATCTCTTCCTCGCGCTCGGCAAAAAGCATGTCGGCCAAAAAGCGCGTGACCGGCATGGAGAAAAAGCTCGTGAGCGTAAGCGAGGCCAGCAGCGTATAGGTCACCATGCACACCAGCAAGTCCTGGTTGGCGCGACCAACGCCCCACAGACCGCACAGCACCAAGATACCCACCTGAAGCAGCACGCCCAGCAGCATGGGGCCCGTGCACACAATGCCGGCGTAGCCGTAAGCGCGCATCGTGGCAAACAGGCCCTTGCGCCTAAACAGGCGCTTGAGCTCAAAACCTATTCCGGCCACCGGCTACTCCCCCTCTCTGGGCAGGTCAAACGCACGCGCCGTCTCGTCGTACAGCGCGCGATAGTTGGCAAGCATCTGCTCGTGCAAGAAGTACGTGGCAACGCGACGCTGGCCGCGCTCCCCCATCTCAATGCGACGAGCGCGGCTTGTGCACATGCGTTCCATGGCATCGGCCAAGCCCTTGCGATACATGGGCGGCGTCACAAAACCCGCCACGCCAAAGTCGTCTCCCGGGGCGCCTTCGAGAAGCTCGCGACAGCAGCCCACCTCAGTCGTCACGCAGGGACGGCGCGCTGCAAGCGACTCCAGCACGCTGAGCGGCTGGCCCTCGGAGATGCTCGTCAAAATGGTAAAGTCGAGCTTTTCCATGTACTCGACCACGTTGACGCGGCCGGTAAAGATCAGGTCGCGCACGCCCAGGGTTTCGACCAGCGCGTGGCACTCGGCGCCGTACTCCTCGTCGTCCACGCCGCCCATGATGTGCAGGCGCACCTTGGGCAGGCGCTCGTGCAGCTCAAAGAAGGCATAAATCATGGTCTTGACATCCTTGATGGGCGCCAGGCGCACCACCGCGCCAATGTCCACCCAGCCGTCATCGGTCTTTAAGGGAATATCCTTAAAGCGATCGAACTGGATGCCGTTGGGAATGACCAGGCATTTGTCCGCATCGCAGCCCATATCGATCTGCGTCTTGCGGGCGTTGTGGAATAGGCTGGTCACGCGGAAGGCGCGGCGGTAGATCTCCTCCGAAAGCAGGTAGAAAAAGCGAATCCAGCGGTCCTTAAACGACGGCACCACCCAATCGGCGCGAATGATCTCTTCCTCGCGCTCGCGGGTATAGATGCCATGCTCGGTCAGCAGCACCGGCGCATGGTGGACGCTTGAGCCCAGGCAGGCGAGCAGGCCGCCGTAGCCGGTCGAGATGGCATGGTACACATCGGCCACCGGCACCTCGCTGCCCAACAGGTAGAGCACGGGCAGCAACATGGAGCGCATGGTGTGGAATGCATCGGCAAAGGGCGTGTAGGGATACTCGGCCAGGCACACGTCGCGAAAGATATCCATAAACGTGCGGCTCTGCAAAAACGAGAGCGGATGCACGCGACGGCGGTGGAAGATATCGAATAACACGTCCCAGTCCGGATTGGAGAGCGACACCAAACGGCGTAGCGCCTCGCGCTCACGCTCGTTAAAACTGGCTTCATGTTGCTCGCCCGAAAGCCGCAGGGCATCGTCCAGGAACACCTCGTGCACCTCGACCACGTTGCCGGGCAGCTCGTAGACAAACTTGCCACGGTCGGCAGCATGCGCGCCGATCACCCACAGCACAAACTCGTGCTCGGGCATGGCCGTAATGTAGCCATGCATCCAGGTAGATACGCCGCCGTGCACATAGGGGTAGCAACCCTCGAGTACCAAGCAGATTCTCATTTATCGCCACCCTCCTTGCGCTCGATCGTCACGGTCTTATCATTTGCCTTGAGCAGATACAGATTGCCCGTAAGGTGCGTCAGTTCGCCACCCGTCACCGCACCCGGCTCGCCATTGTTGGCGCGGAACATGAGCCATGCCTCGTCGTGGAAATTGCCCAGGCTGAGCGTCCAGGCATCCGCGCTGGTATCCACGCTCACCGTCACGGACGAAAAACGCTGGATGGCACCGGAGCACTCCGACGCCGTCTGGTGCCGCAGGTCGGGCGCGGATTTGGTAAGCCACTCCAGGTAGTCGACCAGGCCGCCCTTGTAGACCTCCCAGCCCTCCTTGGCTCCGCGATCGGGGTCCAAAAGGTCGTCCGGGTGCATAAAGTGCGTGCTCACGTAGTGCATGTTGAGCTCGGACACGGCTGCCAGGCGCATATAGGAATCGTCGACCATGCCGCCCGAGACAATACGTGGCTGCTCCACAATGCCATCGCTCGCCACGCCAAACTCCTGCACGTACGGCAGGTCGGTGCCATCCTCAAAATACGTACTGGCAATGGTCTTAATTCGCGGAACATCGGTACCGATAAGCTTGCGCGCGCGGGCCGAAAGGATATTTGACGGCGGCACGTAAACCGAGCCATGAGCATTGGGCAGGACCTCGTCCTGAAACGCGATAAGTTCGTTGAGCGAAGCGACGAGCGTCTCTTTGTTCTTCCAGGTCTTGTAGACGTACAACGTACCATAGTCGGTGTCCCAGAGCGCAAGCGGCTGATGGTTGTAGCCGTGAAAGCCCAGCTCGCCGCCCATCTGCAGCAGCATGCCGCCAAAATAGCGGAACTGCGTGGTGTCGGCCTGTCGCGCGGGCTCGGTCTGGTTGACCGCGTCCTCGTAGTTTTCGATCATCACGCCGGTATAGCGAATGCCGTATTTTTGCGCGAGCTTTTGCAGATCGGGCCACCAGACCTTGGTGTAAAAATCGGCAATGGAAAGGCCGTAGTCACGCTTGATATAAGTACCATCGCCCGAGGGCACGGGGCTAGGAAAGTCGTCCAGATAAAAGACAGCGCTGTTGATAACCGGATATGCCGTGGCATCGCCCAGCAAGCTGATCGCCGCGGCGTAAAAGCCGCGCATGACCTTGTCATAGATACCGATATTACATACCACGGTGCGCCCGCTACCGCAGTCATTCGACCAAATGAGCGGGGCGCCCGCATCGCCGGTCTTGGCCCAAACGTGCGCCGTCTCGCGCAGCGAAACCGAAAGCGACGAATCAAAGGGGTCCGAGAGCTCGTAGCGCTCTCCCCCGCCCAACATAAAGTCCTCGCTCGGCACAATGCTTTCGGCATACACATAGTCATATCCGGCCGATTCAATGCCAAGCTTGGAGGCAATCACTTGCAGATAGCTCGAGTTATCCGGCGGCATGGCGAGCATAAGCGAACCGCCGGCACTCACCCAACTCATAATGTCGCTCAGGTGCGTACCGAGCCCATCGAGCGACGGCATGAGCAAGATCACGCGATCGAAGGAGGTCAGCGAGGGAATGGCATCCGCACCATCCAGGGCAAGGTCCACGTCGCGGTGCGCGATCTTCATGTCGAGCAGGATCTGGTCGAACTGTTCCTTTACGTCCTCGACGCCAGCTTGATCGGAATCGGTAATGACCAGGCACGTGGGCTTTTGGCCAAAGATTGCCGAGGAGGCCGGCACCGCGTCTTTGGCGGCGAGCATGCCCAGCTTGTGCTGTCCAGCGCTGTACTGCACGCCGGCGCGTTCGATCAGCAGCACGGCGGCCATGACGATAAAAACAGCCCACACTACGAGCAGCCCCATCCAACGAAAGCGGTCTGCACGGTCGCGGATATGTTGCACCACGCTCATCTGGCCTCCTCCCCGTCGCGCCAAAACGCCAACTGTTCGCGGTTGGCGGCACTCAAATACACATGCTGATTGTCGATCGCGTCGATCACACGGTGGACCTCGTCACCGTCGCGGCGCATCACGGCCAGGCGCAGGCAAAGCATCCAAACCTCCTGCTCCTCGGGCACGTCGAGCACCAGCTGGTCGGTCACGGTCTGCGCCTCGTCGATCTGTCCGACATCGGCCAGCGCCGTCGCGTATCGAATGCGCAGCTTAAGGGTATCCTCGCGTTCGCAGCGACGCGCAAGCAGGCGCGCATACTGCTGACGCTGAATCTGAGCCACGCGTCCCTCGGCCAAGCCCGAGTTCAAGTATTCACCAAGAAAATCGCAGTATACATTGAGGTTTTGCGCGCTCGGGTCTGTCTTAAAGGCACGCTCCAGCTGCTGCAGTTTAAGGTCGGACTCCTTGGAGATCTGCGCCACCGCCGTCGCGGCATAGTGCGCCACCTCAACGTCGTCGTTAAGCTTAGCCGACTGCAGCTGCGCCAAGTACGCGTCGGGCTCCTCGGTGAGTATGGAGAGCATTAGGCGGCGCCGGTATGCCGGGTCGTTGACGATGAGCGCCTCCTCGAGCGGGATCACGCCTGCATCGGCATCACGTTCGTGCACTAAGATGTTGCGATGCAGGTCGTCGTTGAAGCGCAGCGACTCCAGCGCAGACTCTTTCAGCCCCTCGCCAAACGCCGTTCCGCGGACCGATAGCAGAACCACCAGCAACGGGCCCCACAGCGGCACCAGCACTATCACAGCCAGCATATGCCCGCGCACCGGCAGCAGGTCCAACTTCATGAGCGTCCACAGCACCAGGCAAACCAGCGCATGAATCAGCAACAAGACGGCAGCAACGACAAGCGAGATCAAGCGGCACCCCCCTCACCGTCACCGGTGTCAGCAATATGCTGCAGCAGCGCCACGATGTCCTCGCCGTCGACGGGCTCCACCGCAAGCTGCTTTGCACTCAGGCGCTCGCGGATAATGGGCAGATCGCACGCCTTTGCCTGGCGCATAAGCAGGTAAAGCACGTCGCCGTCGACCAAGCCCGCCGCATCGCTCTCGCGGATTGCCGACCCAATTGCGCCCACCAGCTCGCCGACAGGCTCCATGCCCGGTACCACGCGCAGGAGCAAAAAGCTGCCCATCTTGCCATCTGCCAGCGCCTGCTCGGCCGCGAGCTCTTGGCCAAAGGCAGCCTGTTTGAGCACGCAAGTGCCGTCAACGCAGCGTTTATCCTGTGCCGCCGCCTCATAGTCAAAGGCACGGCCCAGCGCGCTTTCGACCAGGCCGCACAAGATGCGGAACAGATTTTGATAATAGAGGGTCATTTGGTTTTCGGCCGCACGACGCACAAAGATCAACACGGCGGGCGCCCCGTCACGCTCGATCGTGTATCCAAACATGGGAAGCCCAGGCATCAGTTCGCGGTTCACCCACAGGCTCGAACGACCCCCGTCGCCCAAAAGAGGTGCAAGCTGCTCAAGCGTGAGCGAACGTGCAGCATCTTCGGCAATCGCGGGACTTGCTGCCACCAGGCGTGCAAATGCCCCGCCCGAAACATGGTAGATCGCCACCGAATCGTTCTCGAGGATCTCGCCCAGAAGCTCGCAGCACTTGCGATAGATGTCGCGTGGGTTGAGCACGTCAAGCTCCTGCGTCACGGCAAAGATCTTGCCAAAGCTGTCGTGGCGACCCACGATCTGGCGCCTGTACGCGCGCTTGTCCTCGATCGCGTCGTGGTAGAGCTGCGTAAGGAACGTATTGCGGTTGCGCACGAGCTCGTTTTGATCGCGCTCCGCCCTAATGGCTTCGCTATTGCGCAGCTGCACATAGCCGCACACGGCACCCACAACAAAGTACGCAATAAACGGCAGCCAGTTGGACGGCTCGTAGAACAGGCCCTGTAAGGTATAGCCGTACAGAGTAAAGTAACTCGCGGCCAAACCCACCGACGCCAGCAGCGCCGCAACCAGGCCAAAGTCCAAGCCATACAGCGTGCCGATGAGCACCACGTAGAGCAGGCGATAATCGAGCACGTTGAGCTGGGTCGATTGGGAGAACAAGCGCTCCAGCACCTCGAACAGAACCCAGGCAACGCCCGTCTCCAGGCATTTGATGGGCAGCGAGTGCATCTGGATGCGGTCGATGGCCGCGCGCAAGGGGTTGACCTTCTTTGCACGGCCAGCATCCCAGCGAGCCTGAATGGTCGAGAGGTCGCGCAACAAGTCGTAGCGCTGAAACCAGCCATAGCGCACGCGAGCGACGTCGCTGGCGGGCAGGGCGTAGCCGGCAGAATCGCCATAGGCAACTGAGAGCCCTGGGAACAGTGCCTTGAGGACCTCGCCCGCCGTATGATGGAAGGTATCGGCTACGTCGAGCGTCTCAAAGTTACCATTCCAGCTGTCAAAGATACGGTGTACCAGCACCGAAAGCTCCTCGGCACACAGCAGGGGAAACGCGGCATCCTGCGCGCCCTGCAGAGCAGCCGATCCGGTTGAGCATGCGTCGAACAGCGGCACCAAAAACGGGTCCTCCAGCGCGGCAGACGCGGTATACAGGAACGGCACGCGCAGGATCTTGGTCTGAACGCCCTCGCGAGCAGCGTAGTAGCGGCACAGGTCGTTGGCTGCGTGCGCGATAATGCCCTTGCCCGTTCGCCCCGCGGCATCGGCGGCACCCTCGGCACCCGCGGGCCCCGCTACATACAGCAGTTGGACCCGACGACCCGCGCACGTACGAAAGACCGAGCGCAGCAGCTCGATTTCGCCCACGGTATCGGTATGCGGGGTAAGGTAATTAGACAGGTAGACCACGCGGTCGAACTCGTAGGCCTGATCCAGGTGCTGGAGGAGCTCTTTCCACGAGGCATGGGGCGACGACTCGTCGCGGCGCGCTTCCGCGGCAGCGACGACCTTAACGTGGTCCCCGGGGAACGCCTTGGCACAAAAGTCATCGTCAACATATGCGGTGTTGCCAACAACCAGCACCTCCATGGCGTGCTCCTCCCCTAAAATCCACTTCTGTCATAGTCAAACATGCGTATTTTACGCTGTCAACGCGAGTTGGAACGCCTTTAAGGCTGTTTTAAGAACTTTTTTAGAGGATGTGGGGACATCGAGAGTGCTAAATGAGCGACCAATTCGGAAGTGGGGTGAAAAACCGAGACCTGTCGACCAGACCCTAGTTTTGGGCACCCGCGACCTGCGGTTTTGTTGCCTGAAATCGGGCTATGCTCGGCGAGTTTCGATTTTTCTCCGCACTTCTCCTACGCACCGGATTTGCAATCGCGCATCACAATCCGCCAATCGCCCTAACCGGAAAGCCAATCCACAGACTCGACTAGCCAGCCAGATACGGCCCGATTACATCGAAAATTTCGCCCACCTTAGTTGCAGGGTTTTGCGCAGATGGCTTAACGTTACCCAGCCCCCTATGGTATGTGACGAGGCGCCCAACACGCTGCAATGCCTCGCCTCGTTTGCCGTCCACCACCTCGAACAGCCCGTCCAAGTTCTTGCGGTACTCGATGCCCAGGTCTCTCGACATCTCCTGCGCGAGGACATGCTGGCAGTCGGACGCGGACATATGCGCGGTCGTGTAGCGAAAGTGCAGAAGAGGCCACAGCTCGAAGCAGGGGTTCGACCACAACGCATGGAAGGTCCTCGAACCATCGGAGAGCTCGTCGCATTTGCGCTCCATCGCGTCAAAGTCGGACGCAGGAAAGTCATTCTTGTCATACACGAGCCACACATGGTCGAATGTCTCGGGCGCATAGCGGCAGTGTTCGACGGCAAAGTCAAGTAGGTCAAGTGTGTGTTTGCCGGTCCCCTTAACGACAATGGCAACCTTACGCTCGTTCGCCGCACCCAACGCCGCACGCACACCCTCAAAGTAGCGAGGCTCGGTCTCCTTGCCCTCGCTCACTATAAGATGACGCGTCATCTGAACCATGCGCGAGCGGCCCTCTCGTTTGCCGCTACGCCAGCCCTTCGACTTCTTCGCCACCATGCTAATCCCACTCCTCGATGCGGGTGAGATACGGATCGGCGCCGTAGCGACCGGACAGGTATTGCTTGTCGAAAGCCGCGTTCTTGCTTACCAGATTACCGTTTGCCTCGTGGATGTCGGCGAGAGACCACAGTTGGCTCGCCTCCCCCTCGCCGCGCGCAGCGAACCATATCTCGTCACGGCGGAACACATCGTTTCGCATGGTTGACACATCCTGGGACGAGAAGATGAGCTGCGCGCCACTCTTGTTGACCCCAGGATCCTTAAACAGCAGAATCACATAGCGAAGAAGCTTCGGGTGCAGTTTGGCGTCGAGCTCGTCTACCACAACGGTGCCACCACGCTCAAGCGCTGTCATCAGATACGCAGCCAACCCCATGAGCTTCTGGGTTCCGGCAGATTCCTCGGATAAACGCAGCTCGTACGCCTTGCCGCCCACCTCGTGCCTCACGAAGACGCGCTGGCCGCGCCACTCCGGCGCCCTCTCCACTCTGAAGCCATCAATACGTACATCAACGGCGCGCAAAAAACGCGTGACCTCGGGTGAGTCATCCTCATCGAGCAATTGTTCGAGCATCTGCTCCAGATAGGAGCTGTTATAGTTCAGGAACACCCCGTCAAGAAACCAGCTGGCAGCCTCCTTGACCACCGGCGCGTCAAAGTTGATGCAGAGAAACGACAGGTACGGCAGCCTCGGGTTGAATCTCGCAGCCGTCACGAGCTTGCGCAGCGTGGGACCGAGCTCAACCTCTGCGCCCTCACGCTCGAACAGCATCGCCGTGCGTGACGCTCCCAATTTTCGCCGCCACAGGCCTTCGGACACGATCTCGTCAGCATGCACGGACAGGGCATAGCGGTACTCGTGCTCAGCCGCGCGATAATAGAGCTCGAATTCGGCGGGCTCAGCAGCCGACACTTCATCGAACTCAAACGCAGAGCAACGGGGTATCGAAGGACGGTTACCCTCTGGCGCATCAGTGCTGGCAGAGAGCAATCTGATCGGCCTGGCCACCGCCGAACGAATATAGTCAAGCGCCTCGAGCAGGTTAGACTTGCCGCCAGCGTTAGGCCCGTACACCGCAGCCACCGGAAGAAAACTCTGCCCGTCGGAACACTCTATGAGGGAGCGCTCGAACTCCCTCATCGATGTTGCCTGCATGGAAAGCTCAGTTTCGTCGCGATAGGATCTATAGTTCCTGAAGGTAAACTGGCAAAGCATCGTCCTCAAAATTCCTTTCATTGTTTTGAAAAGATATTTCAGAGTTTTTATTTGATTATAGACCTTAAATAGCATCAATCAAGTGTTTGCCGCATACTTCCGGCAGACGTTTGTGGCTGCGGACACGCTAATCCATGCCCGCAGCCGCAATGGCGTCAAGCCCCTTATCCTCTCGGCGGGAAGAGATCGTGCCCATGGGAATCCTTTGCGCGGATTCTGCCATCGGGACGATGGGTGATTAGCTCAGAGTGCTGATTAGAACTAATTTGACGACCGCGCTTTATAGCTTCGCCCTGGGTCGTCGTAACAAAGGAAGCGCGACGCGCCCCCTCGCCCTTAACCTGCCATTTGCCATCCGCCCGCTTCGTAACGTGCTGGTTTCTACCTTTCATACTCACCTCGCCTTCACGACCGATTGTTAACGTGCTCACAGCATGAGGCTTGTAGCAAGTTCACTCGTGCCGCTTTGCTTAAAGCATAAATACCGGCGCGGACATTAATCAGACCTGGAAGGTGTCAGTATGGGATCATCGACGAAAGGGGCACGAGCCCCGTCTGCGAACATCGTATCGATCGACGAAGGGTCGCTCGACGCGCTGCCCAAAGAGGAGGCGTCCGAGCTTGTCGGGGCCGAGCGCTATGAGAGGACGGCGGGCCGGGAGGCCTACCGCAGCGGCCACTACGCGAGAAAGCTCGTCACCGGGGCCGAGGAAGTCGAGCTCAGCGTGCCGAAGCCCCGCGGGGCGGTCGTAGTGGCGGTGCGCGACGGGTTCGCCGAGACGCTTGCCTACACGGAATTCCCGCCGGAGCACTGACGCTGGATCGAGACGAACGACAGAATCGAGCGCATCAACCGCGAGATCAGAGGGAGGACAAGGGTCGTCGGGACCTTCCCGAACGGCAACTCGACCCTCATGCTGGTGACGGCGAGGCTGATGTACATAGCGGAGCACGAGTGGGGCAAGAGGAGGCACCTGGACATGTCCAAACTGGGGGAGATAGACGAGCTGAAGGGAAAGGCGGAGGGCTAGAAGAGGACGGCGAAATCAATTTACGAAAGAATCTTGACGGTACCCGAGGGCCGCTCTTCGTTAAAAGGGCGCTGGAACGTCACCCTTACACCAACATTTTCGACGCAATCATCCCTCGAAGTATTAACTGTCTAAACTTAAATAGAATATGCAACCAATTCGAGAATGGTTCAAAAAGCAAGCCAACGCAACCGTCACATGCCCCAGCAAATCACCCAACAACTACCTATAGGCGAGCTCTACTAACGCTGGCATAACGCCTCCGCTAGACACAGCCTTACCATAGCTCGCGTACTTGGCTAAAAGTGCGTTGCAATAATCCGGTTCAACCTGTTTACAAAAGCTCAGGTGGCCTAAAACGCGATGGGCGTGATTACGATCGCACTCGCGCATAAGCACTTGGTATAACGAACGCTTTAGCTCTGCTTTTCTTTGAGGTCCCAGGCGCAGTACGCCATCGCGGTCAAGATAGATGCCCGTGATTTTACGTAGGTGTCCTCGTCCAAAACAGCGAGTTTTGTCCTTATTCAAATCAAAACCCTTTTGATTTAGGCGGTCATCGACAATAGCTGAAATCTCCGCAGAGTCTATCCATTCAGATGATGAAATGCAGATGTCGTCAGAGTATCGCGAGTAGACGAATCTTTCGCCTAGTCTAGCTGCAATCTCATGGTCAAACGAAGCCATTATGCGATTGGCAATAAAGGGCGAACACGGAGAACCCGTTGCAAGAGAACCCCGATAACATGATAAAGCTACGAGAAGATCGACATCGTCTGCAGTAAGACGCGAGCGAAATTCAGCGTTTGTCGACCTATACATTCCCCCTGAAAACAAATTCCTAACCATTTGTTGAGTGCAGGACTCAAAGAAATGGCAAATATCAAGCAGAAGAAAATGGCTGCTCTTAGCATGGAGCCCGGCATTACGGCAGACGCTTGAGCCCTTTTCGTAAGCTGTAGCGTAAGGAAGATCTATATCAAACTCCGTATTTATATAATCCGAAATCCAACATTGGACGAGCTTCAAATCTGGCAGAGGCGCAACAATCTTTCTCCCACCGGCAGAAAAACAGTGATACCTATCTGCCGTTGAGCTTACAAGGCCCAATAGCTGACAATTTGTCATTCCAAGGTCGAAGCAAATTCTATCAGCAATAGACACCGGCAACGCCTCCATACCCCATTGATCTCTTACGAAGGATTACCCGCGCCCTCATATTTAAAAAATCTCGGTCTTCGTATCCCTTAAACATGAAATAGGAATCAAGGTGTATCGTGCTTTTAATCAGATAATCCGGACCCCTATTGCATCTCACTTTAGAAACAAGACCGGTAGCTCTCATCATGCAGCAAACATCCGACCAAGATATCGGAACGCCGGCATTTTTCATGTCTGCATTTAAAATGGGCGAGAATATTTTGAGCTTACTAGCACGGAAGCCTTTGGCCGCACAGTATATCGTTCGTAAATCGGTCTCCGACATGGGGCCCAATATTTGAAGCAAATCAAGTAACTCATGGACGAGCGAGCCCACGTTAATCTTGGACTCGTCTCGATTGATCATCTTTCTAGCGGCCTTTAGGCCAGCCTTGCCCCGCTTAGTAGCATTAACACCAATAAGGGGTCTTAGTTCAGAAACAAAGCGGCACAAGTCAGGCGAAGACATTGGGTTATTTAAGTCTAAGTAAAAGACTTTGTTAAGCGAAGAGTCGCCCGTGGCTATTTCTTCCACTGGCCCATCAATCAAGAAGCTCCGAGAGCCCTTATATTGCTTTCCAACAGCAACAGAGGTAATCCAAGCAGCATGAGGCAAAGCGGAGAAAGCGCCCAACTCGCAAAAAGATCCACAGCTCTCTGCAAAAATCAATATCCAGTCAGATATGTCGGCAAGCATGGCCTCTTGCTGAAGTAAATTAAGTCTCGAACCGTCCATTTCCGCCGCTACGTCTTCGGCGGTAAGACAAAAAACGTTTTTTAAAGCCTCGGTGTGATTGTTGGACACATAAGCTCTAAAGAATCGTCGAGAGGAATGCAGGCTCTGATCACCGCCGCAGGGAAAGATAAACAAGGGCAGTTTATTAACGTCACGATTAACCCTCAGATGATTTCTCAGGATATTCAAATCAGTTTTACTGATACAGTCGCAGAGCATTGCACCTCGATTCCAATAAGGACAAGGCCGCACAGTCCGTGCATATGGTCATTCCGTAGGCACGGTGTCGGGTCCGTGGCTATGGAATGACCATATGCACGGACCCGAATTGGTAAAAACGTCTCAGTCCATCTTTAACAGAGGACTCGCTCCAGTCGGGGCGATCAATGACTAGCTGCGACCTTGTCTCAAGTAACTTTACCATCACATTAGTGTCTAAGGCTTGATATTAGCCGGCTATAAAAGGAAAGCATGCTAGTCCCGCATCAAATTTATGCTGCAAAATGTACTCTATTGAGCAGCGAGTCGCCCATTCTCGGCCTATTCCTGGCTGCTCCTCGTGGAGGGTTGCACCTCATCGCCACTCCCCTTCTTCTTGCACAGCACATGTATCGCGTGTTCGCCCAAGATTGACCACGTATCGGCAGCATCACAAACAGCTTTAAATACGAAGGGAGCGAACTCAGTTATCGCAGACTCATATTCATCAAGCGATTCAAGATACCGGCGAAAAGCAAATCCGGTTGAAAGTACATTCTTGCCAACGGGAACATATGCCTCCAAAAGCGTATCTAGTTTGGGTAATGCATCGAAATCTCGACATGGAGACGTCAACTACAAAAGAAATCGAAGCCGAGGCGAACAAGTTTGCCTCGGCCTTTCTAATGCCCAAATCAACCATGCTGAAATATACGCCCAGAGGCTTCAGCCTGCGGGACGCAGTGGCCCTTAAAAAGCGATGGAAGGTATCTGTGGCAGCCTTTATCTATAGATCACACGACATTGGCTTACTCACGGATTGGCAGTATCACAATCTATTCAAACAATTAAGCGCGGCAGGATGGAGAACGGATGAGCCCAACGCGATAATTCCGGAAGAATCTGAGGTAAATAAGCAGGTCATCACTCTGCTCTCGAAAACGCCAAAAAAGCTAAGCACGGCATCTAATGAAACCGCATTGCCACTTGAGCTGTGCTACCAGTTGCTTACCGGAACAAGTGCGCAAGTTGTAGTAGGCGGGAAAACACCCGCAAGTAAGACAGACGGACGAAAGGCCAATCTAACAATAGTTCAGTAATCAACGTCTTTTCAACTTTGCAGTCACGAATGTCTTGCTATATGACTCATTTGGAAAGATTGCTGGTTCGTTATGCGGCCTTAGCTTGTTAAGCACCAAACAAAAGCGGGGAGCATTGGCGATGACCAGTACTCCCCGTTCTAAGAAATAGTGAACCTACTGAAAGGTCTAGCCACCCAACGCAGGCTTGCCGCTCTCCCCTAGTCCCGCTTAAACAGGTCCCTCGTGTACACCTTGTCCTCCACGTCCGCGAGCTCGTCGCTCCAGCGGTTGGCAATGACAACGTCGCAGCAGGCCTTAAAGGCCTCCAGGTCGAGGGTCACCTCTGTTGATGTTCGCTAAGAAGTGGTCCGAGTGATCACTGGGAAATGAGCACCGTGAGCACGAAAAATTGAGCAGTTTAAGCAAGAGGGCCGCGCCCCGGGGACCG
>NZ_QSBK01000011.1:53553-81936 GCF_003465685.1 Collinsella sp. AF04-24 | reverse complement strand
CTATGACGTTCTGATTCGTAGTCAGACCCTCTATCCAGCTGAGGTAACGCCGCGACTTGTTGATTATTATGCACAGAGACTGAATAATGGTCAAGCATTTTTTCAAAAAAAGTTATCGAATTTGATTTTTAATCATTTGGAGGGCTTGGCGCGATCTTCGACGCATCGCGATATAAGAAAAGCCCCCGTCGCCGGGAGCTTTAAAGTCAATTGGTGCGGCGTATAGGATTCGAACCTATGACGTTCTGATTCGTAGTCAGACCCTCTATCCAGCTGAGGTAACGCCGCAACGCACGGATTATTATGCACGCGAGCCCCCGATGGGTCAAGCGACAATTAGAAAAAATTTTACGGAGTGATAATTAAGTTGTTCGTGCCTCGACCGAGGTTCGAATCCATGCGGTGCTGCCATAAAAGAAAAGCCCCCGTTGCCGGAGGCTTTCAATTTCAATTGGTGCGGCGTATAGGATTCCGCGCATCCGCTCCGCGGATCCGCGCCGGCTTCGCCCGCCTGCCGGCGTGCTCGCCCGCTCGCTACGGACGCTCCGCGTCCGCTTCACGCTCGCGCCTCGACCGAGGTTCGAATCCCTGTCTGGTCTCCAAAAAAGAAAAGCCCCCGTTGCCGGAGGCTTCAAGTTCAATTGGTGCGGCGTATAGGATTCGAACCTATGACGTTCTGATTCGTAGTCAGACCCTCTATCCAGCTGAGGTAACGCCGCAGCGCAAGACATATAAAACCACTTTAGCTTATTGGAGTCAAGCACAATTTCAAACTTTTTTGTGGAACGCAGTCTTGTCATGCTGCTCCGCATATACCGTCGTTCCCCGTACGATCGATTGGCTTTTCGATCACGTCAAACTTAGCATCAAGTTCCCTCAGGAGCGATCTCACCCGCTGGGCACAATCATAATCGGCAAACGAGATACTCAACATGCGAGCAACCTGGTTAGATGTCCGGACCCCATAGAAATGCTCCAGGGCCACAAGCCCCTCGTGCGCCACAAACGTCTCAACCACATGAGGCGACTCCTCAAAGCACCATTGGGTCAACGGACCCCCGCTCGTCTGTCGAACCACCAGGCCACCCATGCCAGACGGCTCACACGTTACAAGCAGGTACTCCCCGCCCTCGTCGCTCTCAAACAAAACCACCCGATCATCAAACAGCTCCATCGCGTCCCCTTTCTCTCGCTCTTATTTAGCAAAAGCATAGCAGGTAGATTGCTGTATACAGAACAGTTGTTCGTGTGTTTTCTATTGAGCTGTCCGCACGGCATGGTATGGACCTGCGCACGAAATAGGGCGCCCCCGAAGGAGCGCCCTTGCATATCGCCTATGCAGCCAAGTTACGCGACCGGCTCGATCTTCTCGAGGCCGCCCATGTAGGGACGCAGGACCTCGGGGATCGTGATGGTGCCGTCGGCGTTCTGGTAGTTCTCCAGAATGGCTGCCATGGTACGGCCAGCCGGCAGGCCGGAACCGTTGAGGGTGTGCAGATAGCGCGAACCCTTGAAGTTCTCGGGGTCGCGATACTTGATGTTGGCGCGGCGAGCCTGGAAGTCACCGCAGTTGGAGCAGGAGCTGATCTCCTTGTAGGCGTTGTAGCTCGGCAGCCAGACCTCGATGTCGTAGGTCTGACGGGCAGAGAAGCCCAAGTCGCCGGTGCACAGGCTAATCACGCGATACGGAAGGCCCAGCTGCTGCAGCAGGTACTCGGCCTCGGCGGTCATGCTCTCGAGCTCCTCGTCGGACTCCTCCGGCTTAGCGAACTTGACCATCTCGACCTTGTCGAACTCGTGCTGACGGATGATGCCACGGGTATCGCGACCGGCGGAACCGGCCTCCTCGCGGAAGCAGGGGGTGAAGGCGGTGTAGCGGCGCGGCAGGGTGTCGGCGTCGAGGACCTCACCGGCGTGCAGGTTGGTGAGCACGACCTCGGCGGTGGGGATCAGGAAGTTGTCGCCCGAGACGTGATAGGCGTCGTCCTCGAACTTGGGCAGCTGGCCCGTGCCGAACATGGTCTGACGCTTGACGACGATGGGCGGCCACCACTCCTTAAAACCACGGCTGGTGTGCGTATCGAGGAAGAAGTTGATGAGGGCACGCTCAAGACGGGCGCCGGCGCCACCGAGAACGGTGAAGCGGCTGCCGGAGAGCTTGTTGCCGCGCTCGAAGTCAAGGATGTCGAGGTCGGTGCCCAGATCCCAGTGCGGCTTAAAGTCGAAGTCGAACTCGCGCGGGGTGCCCCAACGACGGCGCTCGATGTTCTCGTCCTCGTTCTTGCCGTACGGCGTGGCCTCGCAGGGAATGTTGGGCAGGTGAGCCATGAAGTCGTACTGCTCCTGCTCGAGGGCGGTGCGGCGCTCGGCCAGACCGTCAATCTTCTCGTTGACGGCGCGCACGGCCTCCTTGGCGGCCTCGGCCTCGTCCTTCTTGCCCTCCTTCATCAGGGCGCCGATCTTCTTGGACTCGGCATTGCGCGTGGCTTGAAGTTCCTCAACCTCGGTGATGACGGCACGACGCTCGTCGTCGAGCTCAAAGAACTTCTCGCGATCCCAAGACGTCTGGCGGTTAGCCATGGCGACATCGATGGCATCGGGGTTCTCGCGAACAAACTTGATATCAAGCATTAGATCCTCCGGCGATATACATTCCATTTAGGTTGCAACCTTGTACATGTATGGGCAAGTATATACTTATGAGCGTTTACGACCCAACTCAACTACGCAAGAAGGCACCCAATGGACGCAGTTTTTTCCTTTTTGTTTGGCACCCGCACCGGTTTTGCCATCCTTTTCGCCGGCGGCATCCTGCTGTTTGCGATTATTGCCTTTGTAATGGAGAAGCGCACCCATAAGATGTATGTCGACCGCGGCCCCAAGTCCGAGGACGAAGAAGACAGCTTCTGGGACTAACCTGCCAAAAAGGGACAGGTTTATTTTGGTCGGTTTTATCTGGGCAAACGCAAGTGCCCCGCAACTGGAATTGAGCCAGTTGCGGGGCACTTTTCGCTAAAAGGACAAAACCGCAGGAAAAACCTGCCAAAATAAACTGTCCCTTTTTTGGTCGGTTTTACTGGAGGGTTGCGTCGATTGCCTTGACCAGGGCGCTGCGCATGCCGGCGTCCTCGAGTGCAACGACGCCCTTGATGGTGGCACCGCCGGGCGAGCATACGGCATCCTTCATCGCCGCAGGATGCTGGCCAGTTGCAAGCTGCAGCTTTGCCGTACCCAGCACCATCTGGCTCACAATGCGATAAGCATCCGCACGCGGGATACCGTGCTTGACCGCCGCATCGCCCAGGGCCTCGATTGCCATGGCGACAAACGCCGGAGCGCAACCACCCACCGTGCCGCCCACAAACAGCAGGCTTGTGTCGAGCTCGACGACAGCGCCAAGCTTACCGAGCAGGTCGAGCACCACAGCACGCTGCTCGTCGTTAAGCGTCGAAGCCTTCTCGCAGGCGATGACGCCCTCGCCCACCGAAACCGGCGTGTTGGGCACCGTCGAGATATGCGCGACGCCCGGCAGGACCTGCTCCCACTTGGCACTGTCCCAGGTCCAGGCAACCGACAGAACGACCTTTTTGGCAAGAGCATCCTTGAGCGGGGCGAATACCTTCTCGATCATGTACGGTTTGACCGCAGCGACCACGATATCGGATGCGGCGACAACCTCGGCGGCATCGTGGCAGGCGACCATGCCGCGCACCTCGCAACGCTCGACCAAAGCATCGTAGCGGCCTGCGCAGGCGCACATGTCGCCCGCGGCCACGCCGGCGGCAATCCAGCCATCGGCCATAGCACTCGCCATATTGCCAAAACCGACAAATCCGATCTTCATATCACACAGTCCTCTCAGATGCGTTCCTCAAAAACGAAAGTCATTGTCCCACGCTATTGTTTCGTATTGCCGACCTACTTGTGATACGGCTCGCCACGGCTAATCTTGCAGGCGCGGTAGATCTGCTCCAGCAGCACCACGCGCGCCAGGTTGTGCGGCAAGGTAATGCGCCCAAAGCTGAGCATCTCGTCGGCGCGGGCGCGCACCTCATCACTCACGCCGTCCGAACCGCCGATTACAAAGGCAATGTCGCTACTACCTCGCAGCATAAGATCGTCGAGCCTCGCCGAGAGCTCCTCACTCGAACGCTCCTTGCCCTCAATGGCCAGCAAGATCACATGCGCTCGAGACGGCAAGGCAGCAAGAATCGCCGCCCCCTCCTTGTCACGCGCAGCATCCACACCGCCCGCCTTAGCCGGGTCGATATCGGCCACCTCGCGGATATCCACCTTGGCATAGGCACCCAGACGCTTGGTGTACTCAGCGCACGCGTCCTTCCAAAAGCGCTCCTTGAGCTTACCAACACAAACGACGGTGTATTTCACGCGCGTCTACTCCTTCGAATCGTTTTGAACTTTGCCGGCAGCCAGCATCTGCTCGAACATAGAGGCCGACTGCGAGAAGTCGCTCGGCAACACGACCGTCGAGTTTTTGCCCGTACGTGCGAACTCCGTCATCATCTCGGTCCACTGCGTAAACATGAACAGCTGGTTGGCCTCATCGTTGCCAACGCCTGTCTCCTGGATAATCTCGAGCGAATCCTTGATGCCCAACGCGATAGCTTTGCGCTGGTTGGCGATGCCTTCGCCTGCCTTTTCCATCGCCTCAGCCTCGGCGGTCGCCTCGGTGACGCGCTTGATGCGGTCTGCCTCGGCGAGCTCCTGTGCCGCAGCGCGCTTGCGCTGGGCGGCGTTGATGTCGTTCATGGAGTTCTCAACCTCGGTCGGCAGTGCGATTTTGGTGATGAGCGTCGACACGAGGGTGAAGCCGTAGGCGGCCATCTGCTCGGAAACGGTAGCGTTGACATCCTTGGCGATGTCATCCTTCTTGGCAAAGACCTCATCGAGTGTGTAGACAGGAATCGAAGAGCGCAGGGCGTCGGTGATGAAGTCACGCATCTGGTCGACGGGCTCCTGCAGCATGTAGTAGCTCTTGTAGATGCCCGAATCTGCCGGGCCGGCGCCCATGTCGTAGCTCACGTGGTACTGAGCGGAGACCTCAAGACCGATGGTCACGTTGTCCTGGGTCTTAACGTCGATGCCAAAACCGTTTTTCATGGTGCGCAGGCTCACCGTGGCGGCCTTGCGGTCGATCACGGGCACCTTCACGTGGAAGCCCGCGTTGACGATACGATTGAACTTACCCAAGCGCTCGATGATCACAGCGTGCTGCTGCTCAACGACGTAGCAGGCGTTGGGAAGCAACAGCAGCAGGATGATGATGGGAATCAAAAGGCTCGTAAGGGCAGCGATGATACCGGAAAACAGCATGGTCTCTCCTCTGATAGGCACACGTTGCCATTAGGATACCCGTCCAAGGAGATCGTGCATAACAAAAAAGCCCCCATTGCTGGGAGCTCTTTCATTTAATGGTGCGGGCGAAAGGACGTCCGCGTATCCGCTTCGCGGATCCGCACCGGCATCGGCCGCCTGCCGGCGTCCTTGCCAGCTCGCTAAAAACGCTCCGCGTTTTCTTGACGCTCGCTCCTTCGCAGGTTCAAGTCCTCGCGATGGGCACATAACAAAAAAGCTCCCATTGCTGGGAGCTCTTTCATTTAATGGTGCGGGCGAAAGGACTTGAACCTTCATGGGGTTGCCCCCATACGGACCTGAACCGTACGCGTCTGCCAATTCCGCCACGCCCGCGTGCAGGAATTAGAATAACGGAGCGCCACCGCGAACGCAAGAACTATTTTTGAAAAAGTTTGCAGGCATTTTCCCAAGCGGCATGCGCGATTGTTTCGGCGTCCTCACCAGTGCGATCGATACGGTCGTTAACCAGCGCGTTTGCCGTAATGGAGATCATTGCGGGCTCGCATTCAAGACCGCGGATGGGCTCCGGAGCCATATACGGGCAATCCGTCTCGAACAAAATTCGATCGAGTGGGGTTGCCGCAAATGCCTCGCGCACGTCGTCGTTGCGCTTAAAGGTGGCCGCACCACCATAGGCGATATAGCAGCCCAGCTCCACAAAGCGCTCCATCGTGGCGCGGTCCTCGCCAAAACAGTGCAGCACACAACCGGTCTGGGGCACGCCCACCCCACGAAGCACGTTGTAGGCGTCCACGTGCGAGGTACGCTCCTGGTCCATGTCCTCGTGACGCAGATGCAGCTCCACCGGCACGTTACGACGCACGGCAAGCTCGAGCTGGCGCGCCATGCAGTCAATCTGCACGTTATGGGGTGCCGGCGCGATATCGTCGTCATAGTCCATGTGGTAGTCCAGACCGATTTCGCCAATACCGGCGCACAAAGGGTCATCAAGCGCAGCAACAACCTGCGCGTGAATGTCGTCGGTATAGTCCGGCGCGCCATACGGATGCACGCCGGCAAGATACTTGATCTGCGGGATATCCTGCATCGGCAGAATTTCGCGCACGAGCCAGTCGCTATAGTCCGTCACGCTGCGCTTGTCGGCGATGGGGTCGAAGACCGTCACCAACAGGTCGATGCCTGCCGCCTTGGCACGCACGAGTGTCTCGGGCACATCCTTGCCCCAGAACGAAAGCAGATGCGCATGTGTGTCGGCAAGCGGTGCCAAGGGCACGGGACAAGCAACCGTCTTCTTTTTCTTGGTAAACGTCACGCGTTCGGCATTAAGCGTCATGGGAAAGCTCCCGAGCCAGACACACAAAGTCGGCGACGCCGAGCGTCTCGGCGCGCGTGGTGGGTGCGATACCGCAAGCCTCAAAGGCGGCATCGAGCACGTCCTTGGCAAAGCCGTTGGCGCTCATGGAATTGCGGATGGTCTTGCGACGCTGAGCAAATGCAGCGTCAATCACGCGGGCCACAAATTCGCGATCGAGTCCTTCGGGCACCACACCGTCAACACGGTCGATACGCACGACGGCCGAGTCCACGTGTGGCGCCGGCATAAAGCAACGCGGCGGCACCTCAAAGCGACCCGTTACCTGCGCATACAGGCCAAGCTTTGCCGTATAGCCGCCATAGGTCTTGTTGCCCGGCACTGCGGCAATGCGATCGGCAACCTCCTTTTGCACCATGACGACGGCGCGCTTTAGCGCCGGCATCGTCTGGAAAAATTGCAAAATGATCGTCGCCGCCACGTTATAGGGCAAGTTCGCGACAAATACCGTCGGCTCACCGCCCGCAGCCTGCTCAATCTGCTCCGGCGTCACCTTGAGCGCGTCGCCCATGATAAAGCGGAAGTTGGCATAGTCGGCGGCGTGGGCATCGAGCACCGGCTCAAGCTCGGGATCGGCCTCAATGGACGTAACGCACGCCGCTTCCTGCAGCAACGCAAGTGTCAACGTACCGCAACCTGGACCCACCTCGAGTACGCGCTCGTCACCTGCAAGCTCGGTAAGCTCGCAGATACGTTCGATCACATGATTGTCGATTAGAAAGTTCTGGCCCAGGCGATGCTTGGTCGCAAGGCCAAACTCCTCCAGCAGCTCCCTGGTGGCCGTGGGGTTTGCCAAAGGCGAAGTTGTCATGGTTGCCTCCTTAGCATGATGGCGGCGTCTTGAAACAAAAGGGCATGGACCGTGGCGGCCATGCCCTTACAGCTAAACAGCAAATTGCCGATATGGCGCTCGCGCGGTCTCTACGCCAGACGCGGGAACAGCGGATCGCCCTTCTCGACGGGCTGACCGCCGGCAAGCAGGCCCCAAGTGCAAATGCCCTTGAGGTCGTCGCTCGCGGCCTCGCCCTCACAGGACAGGCGGCGCAGGGCCTCAGCAGAGGTCTGAGGCATGAGCGGCATCAGCAGGTGAGCGGCAATGCGGATGGCCTCGAGCAGGTTGTAGATCACAAACGCCAGCTCGTCAGCCTTGGCCTCGTCCTTGGCAAGTGCCCAAGGCTCGGAGTCCTCAATGTAGTGGTTGGCGGCGTGGATGAGCTCCATGACCTCGTCCTTGGCTCCGCCGTAATCGAGCACGTCCATCTTGGCCATGTAGCGCTCGACCAGACCATCGGCGATCTTTGCCAGCGGGTTATCGAACGCGTCGGCAGACGCCGGTTTAGCCGGGGCGCAGCCGTCAAAGTACTTTGCGCTCATGTTGAGCGAGCGCGAAATGAGGTTGCCCCAGCTGTTGGCCAGATCGGCGTTGTAGACCTGCTCCATACGATCGAAGCTGATGGCGCCGTCGGTGCCGGGGACCACGTCGGTCATAAAGTAATAGCGGTAGCCCTCGACGCCCAGCATGTCGATAACATCCTGCGGAGCGATGGCGTTGCCGCGGCTCTTGGACATCTTCTCGGCCTTACCGGTCTCGGCATTGCGCACGGTCAGGAAGCCGTGGGCAAAGACGTGCTCGGGCAGGGCCTCGCCGATGGCCATGAGCATCGCGGGCCAAATGACGCAGTGGAAGCGGATGATGTCCTTACCCACGATGTGGAACTGCGCGGGCCAGCGATAGGCCAGCTCGGCACGGGCCTCGTCGGTGTCGACACCGTAGCCGACGGCCGTCATATAGTTGAGCAACGCATCGAACCACACGTAGGTCACGTGACCCTCGTCAAACGGGACCTGAATGCCCCAGTCAAAGCTCGTACGGCTCACGGAAAGGTCGTTAAGGCCGCCCTCGACAAAGCTGCGTACCTCGTTCATACGGAACGCAGGCTCGACAAAGTCGGGGTGCTCGTCATAGAGCTTGAGAAGCTTGTCCTGGAAGGCGGAAAGCTTAAAGAAGTAGGACTCCTCCTGCACGCGCTCAAGCGGACGGTGGCAGTCGGGGCACAGGTGCTGGCCAACGCTGCCGTACTCCTCGTCGCCCTTCTGGACCTGCGTATCGGTGAAGTAGGTCTCGTCAGGCACGCAATACCAACCGTCGTAGCTGCCCTTATACAGATAGCCGGACTCCTTCATGCGCTCCCACAGGTACTGCACGGCATGATGCTGGCGCGGCTCGGTGGTGCGGATGAAGTCGTCGTTGGAGATCTCGAGCTTGCTCCAAAGCTCCTTGAAGTGCGGAGCCTGGCTGTCGGTCCACTCCTGCGGCGTCATGCCATGCTTGGCTGCGGCCTCGGCGACCTTCTCGCCGTGCTCGTCCATGCCGGTCAGGAACTTGACGTTATAGCCGGCGGAACGGCGATAGCGAGCCTGAACGTCGGCGATGATGGTGGAATAAGCCGTGCCCAGGTGCGGATCGGCGTTGACGTAGTAGATGGGCGTCGTGATAAAGAACGAAGGCTTGCTTTGATCCATGGGGTTTGTCCTCCAGAAAAACGTTGCATACAGAGGATGATTCTAGCGCAAGGGCTGGATATCCTCCATCTATTGCATATCGAGCACTATGGCATAGACATCGCGCTTGCGGCGCGAATACTTCTGAGACAGGCGCTTGGCCACCGCAGACGCGGGCTCCCCCTCCTCGAGCGCGGCGCGGATATCCTCGCGCAGGGCCTCGTCGGGATCCGCTGCCGCGGCGCCAACCGGCACGATACCGGCCTCCTCATCCTCGCTCGGCGGCGCGATGACCAGCGCAATCTCGCCCCTTACCTCGCCGCGAGCACGCAGCTCCTCGGCAAGCTGGTCAGCGGGCCCGCGCAAGACCTCCTCGTGCAGCTTGGTGAGCTCGCGGCAGACGGCAACCTCACGCTGGGGAAAGACCTCCGCCACGGCCTCGAGCGTCGCCACGATGCGATGTGGAGACTCGTAGAAGATGAGTGCGCCGGGCACCACGGCAAGGCGCTGCAAACGGCGCACACGGTCGCCGTGCTTTCGGCCCAAAAAGCCCTCGAAGAAAAAATGCTCGCAAGGAATACCGGACGAAACGAGCGCCGTGACGCAAGCAGAGGGCCCGGGAATAACTTCGACGGGCACATCGGCCTCACGCGCCGCCTCGACCAGCGCCTGGCCGGGATCGGACACGCTCGGCATGCCGGCGTCCGAGGCAAAAGCGAGGGTCTCCCCCGCCAGCAGACGGTCGACCAGGCCGGCGGCGCGGCTGGCGATCACATTCTCGTCGCAACGGACAAGCGGCTTGGAAATGCCCAGGTGCATCAGTAGCTTTGACGTCACACGCGTGTCTTCGCAGCAGATGGCATCAGCAGCGGCAAAGGCCTCACCAACGCGCGGGGACAGGTCGCCCAGGTTGCCGATGGGCGTGCCGACCACATAGAGTTTGCCCGTATGGGCGCTGTTTTGCGTCATATCAACCTATTCAATCATGCCGCGCTCGAGCGTACCGAGCGCCGCGCGGGCGTCCCATGCTGCAATGCGCTTCTCGGTCTTCCACGTTTGGAAGAACCAACCGGCAGCCGGCGCAAACGAAGCCAGCTGGTTGGCGATAAACACGCGCTCGTAGGCATTGCGGCCCTCGGGCGTAACCGACGAGTTGGCAAAGATCGCCGCGCCCGACCATTCGCCCACCAGCACGGGGAACCCAGTCGAAATCGCTTCTTTAAGCTCGCGCTTGTTACGCGAAATCGCCGTCGTCAGCCCGCGAGGGCTCGTGATGTCGAGCGCATACTCGTCGCGGTAATGGTACAGGTGAAGGTCCATGTAGACGTTCTTGTACTTGGCGCCGCGCATAAAATGCTTCCACTCGCTGGGATGCCCCGACGACGAGAAGACGACGATCTTATCCTCGGGCATATACGAACGGACGAGCTCGTAGGCATCGCGATAGAAATTGCGCAGGTAGTGAGCAGGAATGCCATCCGTCATGGTGAAGAGGCTCTTGCGAACGCTCATCTGCGGCGTGTCCAGCAGCTCAATGCCCAGCAGGCTCTCGGCCTCGCCATAGCGATCGGCCAAGCGCTCGAGCACGTCGAGTGCGACATGACGGCCGTTGGTGGACGAATGCCACTCGGCAACAGCCTCCGGCGTGGTGGGCGAATCGTTGGAATCGCCCTGGCCACCGGGCACGGTTGCCAGATCGAGCAGCACGCGGATGTCGTACTTGGCAGCCCACTCAATTGCGCGGTCGATGTAATCGACAACCGATATGTAGGAGGCATCGGACTCCTGTGAGCCAAAGGCATACCAGGGCACCGGCAGACGCACGGCATTGAGACCGATCTGCGCCATGCGGCGAAAATCGTCCTCGCTCACAAACGTCTCGTAATGGCGGCGCATGCGCTCGTTATAGGCGGCGGTACCCATGGCCTCCTGTAGCTCAGCCGCGTTGGATGCACCGGTCGCCGCGTACAGCGACGGGGTCACCCAAGGCTCGGGAATAAACCAGCCAGAGAGATTAACGCCGAGTATCCTCTCCATCACTGCCCCCTTCGGATCATGCAGGTCGAACCCGCATCGTATTGCGTAGGATAAGTATCGTTTTGAGTATACCCGCGTGTGCGGACAGGCGACCGAACGGTCTGCAAAGTGACGCGAAAGTGGGAGGAATGTCTGGGAGCAGACGGACTCGGAATGGTGCGACGAGGTGTGTACGCGCGCCGGAGGCAGGCACCGGAAAGTGTGTCCCGTTCTGAGCCCTTATTCTGGGACGCAGTTTCCGCAGAACCCTACATAAAAGAAAAGGACCCCTTTGCAGAGGTCCTAGTCAATTCAAGGTGGCGGGGAAGGGAATCGCGTCCGCGCGCTGCGCGGACGGACCGCTGCGGCGCTTACGCGCCTTGCGAGCTGCGCTGGCAAACGCTTACGCGTTTACTCAGCTCCGCGCCCTCACGGGGTTCGATTCCGTGCGAGGGCTACATAAAAGAAAAGGACCCCTTTGCAGAGGTCCTAGTCAATTCAAGGTGGCGGGGAAGGGAATCGAACCCCTGACACGAGGATTTTCAGTCCTCTGCTCTACCAACTGAGCTACCCAGCCATTTGAGGTGTGCCTTGTTTCAAGGCTTGATTAGTATAACCAAGGACGCGTTCCGGTCAACCGAGAATTTCAAAAAAGTTTTTGAGCACAGCCTCGGTTCTTTAAATCGGCACGTCAGAGGCATCAGCCGGCAGCAAGAAGTTTTTCGCTCAGAGCCGCACGGGCAAACTCACTTGGCGTCATCCCCTCGGCAGCCGCCCGTCGACGAATGGCCTCCTTCATTCCCAGAGGAATCTTGACCGACAGCGTTGCCGTCCCCTCACCTGAGAGTGGGGGCCGTCCATGCACGATCCCACCAACGGTGTGTTCGCCATCCGGAAACTCTCCGCGCTCGTACGACTCGCACCACGCGTCAATCATTTCATCCGTTACAACCTGACCATTAGCGGCCGTATACGTCTTGCCCATCATCGACCCCTTTGCCGAGCCCGTTCAATCTCCTGCCAAAATTTCTTCTGGACTGGAGACAAGGCATGAATGATAAGCCCCCACGGACAAGCTCGACCGCGACAAGCTCCACGCTTCGTCCGTCTGGGAGCCATCCAATCGCAAGCCATCTCGGCGGCTCGTCCTTCGGCTCGCGACGAATGCACTCAGTAACCGCAAGCCAAGCGCTAAGCACCTGCTTTTCCGTCAGGTGCTTTTTAGCGTTGGGATGGATCTCAACATCCATGCATCTTCTCCTCCATCTTACCCAATTTCGTATGACGAAAGTCCGCTGTCGCCAATTCTTAAGCCGGCACGCGTTGGAGAGCAGGGGTCGAAACAATGATTGAAGGACGCTCTAGTACGGCCCAGGCGCCGGGGCAGGAGCACATACGCCAGGGACGTACGTTTTCGTAGCATACGAGGACATAGCCACGTGCATCGATAAAGGCGATATCGATGGGATAGGCCATAAAACACGTATGGACCGAAGAGCAGCGTGGAAATGCCATGACGAGCGGCAGACCGTTGGCGGCAACCGGACACCGTCCCAGCATGCCGCGCAGGCGCACGGCAAACGACTCCGCCACCGCAAACTCGGCCGGCGTCCAGCCCAGCCTATTGAGTGCCCGCGCGTAGGCGATGTAGGACGAGACCGCGGTCACATGACCACCCCCGGACGCCATGGATCGACCGTCACCGCGCGCTCGTGCGACAACGTTGTCGGCGCCCCCAGCGGAACGCCAGCGATGCTGAGAGAAGTCGGCCACGGCTCATAGTGCATGGTGCAGGTGTAGGTCCTAAACGTACCGGATAGGGAGAGCAGGCCACCATCCGATGCCTCCGCGCCTTGCTCGCTCGACACTTCGATCTGCAAGTCATAGCCCTCCATGGCATTCAGAATTTGAGTCTGAACCGTCGCCGAGGCATCGGCAGAGCTTTCGTCGCCCTCCCCCTCCGACGCCACGGCGTGCGCCAACACGATGTCGGGCACCACGCGGTCGAAGCGCGCGACAGCGCTGGCAAAGATCATGACGTTGTACACGATGAGTGCCAGCACCAGCAAAACGGGCGTAACCACTGCCATCTCCACCGTCGCTTGGGCGCGCTCCTCGCGCAGACGCATGCGGATACTCATTACGACCCACCGCCCAGAGCGCCAACCAGCGTGGCGACATCGACGGTGAGCGGGATGGAGCCGCCGCCGGGCAGAGGAATCTCCGCAAGCGTGAACATCGTACCGCTGATGGTGCGTTCGACTTGATATTCCAACGCCTCGCAAAGCGCCTTGGGATCGGTCACGCCCAACGGAATACTTCGCAGTTTGTCTTGCGCTTGAGAGAGGCCAGCAATGTCAGACCCCGGGCTCTTAATGACGTTGGCGGAATCGGTCAGCACCGGCTTTCGCAGGCGCAAGTCGCACGGTTCCAAACCCAGCGCCGCCACGGACGCCGAAACGGTATCGCCGAGCCACGATGCAATGGAGCCCAACGCGCCGCTGCCCCCTCCTAGGCCTTTAATCATCTCGTCCATAAGTTCGTCGGCCGAACCTTGGATGTCTCCGTATCCCACAAGCAGCCGTCCCCAGACATCCATGACGCCGTCGAGCACGCCGGCAACGCCGCCCGAGCGTTCCTTCAATGTCGAGAAAAATCGCGAAAGCACGTTGTTTTGCGCCGTCGCCCCATCGGGCGCCAGCACCGCGGCAGAGATGGCACCGCGATCGCCAAGTCTGACTGCCGTGTTAAACGAAGAGTTGAGTTCATCGGAGCTCGAGATGGCACCCGAAACCGCAAAGGCAACCACGCCGTTGCGACCGGGCGGAGCGATACGCGGGCGCTCACCGGAAAGTTCTTTGATGGCGGTATCGAACGCATTGCCCGCACGGTCGGCTTCGTCCTCGGTCTGACGCTCGAGCTCGAGCTCCTTGTTGCGACAGTCGACGTAGTCCTCCAGGGCGTCTTTAAACTTGTCAAAGTGATACTCGAAGCCGTTTTCGATAGAGGTTGAAGGCGCCGCAACAGCACCAAGCGACAAAACGCCAAAATGGCATTTGCTGCATTTATCCTGTCCATCGTAATCGGCAACCGAAGCAAATCCGCTCGGCGTCCCTTTCTTATAGTTAGGGCAGGTCGTCCCGTAATGCAGATACGCCTTGTCATCGTTCACGCTAGTCGGCCACACCGCATCGGTATAGAGTTCCGTCGCCCGAACCTCATCAGAGTTGCGCGGCAGCAGCGGAATATAGGAGGAAACCCTGTCTCCGTTCTCGGTTATATATGCCCGATCGACCTCCGCGTTCGCATAGGTATAAAACGCCTTACGCGCCGCAGACTCTGCCTTCATCTCGACACTCGAGCCCTGGGGCTTCTCATTTGTCAGACGCCAATGGTAGTAGTCCTTCGCGCGATCAAGGGCAACTTGAGGCTCCCACGTAACGCTCGATGAGTAATGCGGATTTTGAACACCGGAAAGATCCGTTAGGCTTTTCGCGCGCTCCCACATGCAAGAACAGCTGCCGACCGAGCCCTTGTCAGACCCACCACAATCCGCCAGCCAAGCACGCTCTTTAGCCTTCGCCGTGTCCTCAGAAGCCTTCCGCAGCTCCTCGGCCGCACGCTCTAAATCATCTGATGTGTCTTTAATGGTATCGGTCGAGATCTCTGACCCTTTGATCGCAGCGAAGTCCGACTCGGATGTCCTGGGCACGGCAAGCGCCGTACCGGTATAGGTCACACTATCGGTATCCTGCGCCGACACCGCCTGCGTGGCACGCGCGGCGATCAGATACGGCAGAGCCGTCTCGATTTTCTGTAAGCCTTCCGATGCGCTTTTGGCAAACTTGTTGCGCGTTTTAATGATCTCGATCCCGGTGTCGACCATATTGCCGGCAACCGGCTCGGCACCCGGGATGAGGATGGCGACCAGGCCCGTCCCGATCGTGGCAAACCCCGCCAGCCCCAGACTCAAGATACTCGCATCAACCACCGTGGCAGCCGTGTGATAGGACGACACCACGTTGGCACCCGCCAGCGCGCCGCTATCAGCCGCCACCTGGGTGTCCCCGGCACGCGACATGCTCCATATCGCCGCGGTCGACGAAAACAACAATGTGAGCACCACTAGGATGACCACGGCAGAAGAAAGCGTGGTATAGGCACCGTCTTCGATAAACAGATCGACACCGGCTCGACCCATAAAGCCGCCTCGCTTGCGATGGCAGCTCGGACGGTGCGTCAAAACGCGTCTAGACCAGAAACGCTTAATCCCATGCAGCAATCCACGAATCATAATCTCCCTCCAGCCATTCGGGACGCGATTGATACGAGACATCGACCTTGAGCTCAACGTAGCCGCCCTCGGCGGTACCACCCATAGCCTGCACAAACGCACCGATCACAGGCAACGGCTTGACCTCGCCGGAAACGGACACGGACGAGGCGCCACCCGCACCGACCCGGCCAAGCTCGATATCCCACGACAACGGCCCGCCGGCATGAAAGATCGAAACGTTGGGCACTGCGGCAAGTCGGCGGCGGGTGAACTCCTTAAGATCGTCGTCCTCCGCCGTCGTCGTGGTCATGAGCCGCGCGGTCTCGGCGGCGGCAGACTCCATGACCGCGCGCGTATAGAGCAGACACACCGGTTGCAGTGCGAGAAGGATGAGCGTCAGAAACGTCGGCAGCAAAAAAGCGGCCTCGACCGTAGACTGCGCCCGGTCCTCGCGCGCGATATCAATACAGCGCGATGTCCTCAGCACCCGCAGCAGCGTCGACAACCGATGTCGAGGTGACGCCGTGAGACGCCGCCCGCTCGACCAGCGCCGCCAAGCGCCCATCGGTGCCAGCACGCCAAAGCCCCGCAATCGCCAGCACGATCGATAACAGCGCCACCGTGACGATGGCGTATTCCACAGTCGCTTGGGCAACCTCCTCACGCAGAACGCCATGCATTTCACGACCCCTCCTTTGAGCTTATTGTTTGCGGGACCAGGCGCACGGCGCGCAGACGACACGAAGCATCGCCAGTATCCGCAGCAACCGTCACCATATCGACCCAGCCGCGTCCGTCACGCACGATGGCGCCCCACACGTTTCCCTTGATGTCGAGATAGCCGCTCAGAGCAAGTTGCGCCGTGGGTACCTCGCGATAGGCACGCAGCATATCCGCCGCCGCTTCGGTCATCGGTCGGTCCTCGGACCATGCAAGCCGGACCGCAATCGCGTTGCCCTCAGGCGAATCCGTCGCAGTGCCAGACCGCTTGTCGAGCGTCCGCAGAAAGGTTTGCGCCGTGACAGCGACATCCGAATCGTCCGCATCTCGCATCTCATCTTTTTGAGACGCCACCGCCGAATCTGAGCCCAAATCGGAGGCGGTCCCAGGACGCTGCTGCCGCGCGGCGTTAAGCCCCCAAAGCACCGCCGCTATCGCCACGGTCAGGCAAGCAAACACCAGCAGCACCCCGATGGGGCGCTCGCCCTCTACAGGCTGTTGATGCCCTCGCTGATAGCGTTCCATAGATCTTGGACCTTGCCCTTAAATGCGACGATGGCGATAATCGCGATCACCACGAGCACGCCGACCAAGATGGCATACTCGGTGGTACCCTGTGCACTCTCCTCCTGCAATAGTTCCTTGGCGCGCTGACGAACATGTGCCGCCCGGCAAAACGCCCAGCCCTGGACCTTGCCAGCAGCGTCAGTCATCGTGTTCATGTATTCCTCCCTACATCATCCCGCCTGCTCCCAGCAGCGGGCCCAATATGGACAGAAGCAACGCCGGCAAGATGAGCGTGCCGGTGGGAATCAGCAGCTTGACGGGTGCACGCTCGATCTCGCGCTCGACCGCGGCGCGATGAGCCGCACGGATCTCGCGACTTTGAGCGGCCAGCGTCTCGGCAAGTGGGGCACCCAGGGCGAGCGCCTGCCCCACCGTGATGGCAAAGGTCTCGAGCGCTCGCACGTCCAGGTCGCGCGCGGCGGCCAACAACTCGTCCTCACGCGTGCCCACGCCCACCTGCCACGCCATGCAGGCGCGCTCAAGGCGAAGAGCCAGCACTGACCGGCGGTTGGCGCAGAAAATCTCAAGCGCCGCATCAAACGAAAGACCGGCCGAAAGACCCAAGCGCACAACATCGATCATCTCGGACACTTCGCCGAGCGACACTCGCGCCGGGCCGCCCGCTCCAACCGCGCCCTTCACTCGCGCGGTCAGAGCATCGACCACCGAGCGACCCGCGGCAGCGACCAGCACCGCCTCGCGCTTGCAGGCCCCTGCGATCTTGCGTGCATCCGCCCGATCCAAACCCGTCGCGACAAATACACTCAGGGCGCACAGGCAAGCCGCAACTGCAACCGGGGCGCTCATAGCTCCACCCGCATAATGCGCCGGATAACCACCAGGGCAACGGCGTTGAGGGCAAGACCCAGCACCACAGCGCCCGCGCCGGCAGGCGTCGCAAGACCGCGACGAAAATCTGCCGAAAGCAGCGCCAACACCGCGCACATGCCCGCCGGCATCGCCGCGACCATATGCGCAGACATGCGAGCCTGCGACGTCTTAACATCCAGGCGGCGCTTGAGCTCAATGCGCTCCCCCACCATGCTCGACGCCTCGGACAGTAAGTCGGCAAGCGGAGCGCCGGTGCGCCGAGACACCTTAAGCGCCAAGGTCACAAGCGAAAGACCGGGGGCGTCGATACGCACGAGCAAGTCATCGAGCGCGTCGGTCGCCGAGATGCCGCAATCGATCGCCGCCGCCACCCGCAAAAACTCGGTATGCACTGGCTCTTGCGCATGAGCGCCCACAAAGCGCATGCCCTGGGCCAGCGAATGTCCCGAGGCAAGCGACATGGAAAGTGCGGTAAACGCCTCGGGCATTGCCTCTTCTGCATCGTGTTGCTCGCGCCGGCTCTCAAAGCCATCCCGAGCGGCACCAACGGCAAACGGAGCAACAAGTCCCAAGGCAAATCCGAGGGGCGATAACGACACCATCGTTAGTAAAACGCAGCAGAGACCGCTCGATAGCAGCAGAAACGCCAAACGTCCCGAAGCATCTTCGATCACGAGGCCAAGGCGATGCGCCGGAGCCAGCGATGCCCACGAACGGGCGATCTTTTTCAGCAGATCGTTTTCCACCAGCTCACGCGGCAGCTTCTCTGCCACCGTCTCGAGCGCCTGACGTGCCAGCTCCGCCGGCGGTACCTGCGGCACACGAGGTTCCGCCCCGCACGCCGTCGCGACAGAAAGCCCTGCCAAGCCCCCTACGACGAGGGGCACAGTGATCTCCATTCGTCCACCTCCTCTTGTGTGAGCGTCCCCGACCGCAGGCCTTCTGCGATAAACGGCGGCTCGCGGTCAAGCGTCCAGGTGCGCTCGGCGGCATCGAACGTCACATAGCGCTCGAGCTCTACGCCGCCCGATGCGGCGCGTCGCACCCCCGAATACGAGGAGACGAAACGCCTGCCATCGGCGTGACGCTCGGACATCACGATGCCGTCGAGCGCCATGGCAATCTGCTCCTCGATGAGCTCGCTCGGCAGATCGATGCCATAACGTGCAAGCAACGTCAGACGCACCACGGTCTCCTGTTCTGAACCCGCATGAAGTGTGGTGAGCGACCCGTCGTGGCCCGTGTTCATGGCCTGCAACATGTCGCAGCACTCGGCACCGCGCACCTCGCCCACCACGATGCGGTCGGGGCGCATGCGCAGGGCATTAGTTACCAGGTCGCGGATCGTCACCGCGCCCTCGCCCTCAATTGAAGCCTCGCGCGCCTCTAGGCGCACCACGTGCGGATGATGTGCAAACTTGAGCTCAGCAGAGTCCTCGATCGTCACGATGCGCTCGCCGGTGGAAATCTCACATGACAACGCGTTGAGCAGGGTGGTCTTACCAGATCCCGTGCCTCCCGCAACCGCCAGGTCCTGTCGCAGCGACACCGCACACGACAGCAGCTGCGCATACCAAAGCGGCAGCGACCCCAGCCCCACAAGCTCGTCCAGCGAGCAGATACGGTCCGAGAACTTTCGGATGGTGAGAATCGGTCCGTCAATCGCCACAGGCGGAATCACCGCGTTGACGCGATAGCCCGTTTTGAGGCGGGCGTTGACGATGGGGCTGCGCTCGTCGATACGGCGACCAAGTGGCGAGATAATGCGGTCGATAAGCACACGGATCTGCTCATCATCCTCAAACGCATGCTCGATGGGGTACAAGACGCCGCCGCGTTCAAAGAAAGCCGAGCGGCAGCCGTTGATCATGATCTCGGTAACGGTGTCGTCCTCGATGAGCGGCTGCAACGGCCCCAAGCCCACCACGTCATCCAAAATCTCGTCGATGATGGTCTCGCGCTCGGGCGTCGCGAGATCGGTCGGCTCCTCAACATTGAGCGCCGCCTCCACCGCAGGACGCAATTCCGAGCGGGCAAGTGCCGGGTCGATATAGGCGCTGATACGCGCCACTTCGTCGTAACCCATGCGGTCCATCACGGCGCGCTTGGTGCGTCGTTTCACGGCGCGGCGACGCCCCGCATCTACAGGCGCTGCCGCCGCCGCAGCGCCGGCAGCCTTAATCCTCGTTTGCAGGCTCATCGCTGATCACCCTCGCGCGACCAGGGAAGGCGGATACGCGGGCGTTCGGTGCGCGTTGCACGGTCGGCGACCATATCGCTCCAAGGGCCGACGGCGCACCCCAGTTCCACGAGCATCTCGCGCGTGGCCTCGCGCACGCTAGTCGCAAAAGCGCTGGTCTGCCCCACTGCCTCGTCAGCGCGCCCAAACGCCATGAGCGCGGCGAGATCCTGCCCGCCATCGGCGATACGAATCTTGGAGCTTAACGCACAGGCAATCTCAAAGCGCATGGCGACGTCCTCGTCTGCCCCGCGCGCACCGAACCGGTTGAACACGGCGCTCATGCGCGTGCGCGGCACACCTACTCGACCTGCCAGTTCAATGACGCGCGATGCCGATGCCGCGGACGACACCGCCGCATCGCCAACGACCAGGCAACGGTCGCTCGCCGCCACCGCAGCCGCCACGGCGTCGCCCCAAAAGACCGAGGTATCGATAAAGACCACGTCGGATTCGCGACGCAGATCATCAAGCAGTAGCTCCACCGGACGCGCCATGAGCTCGGCTTGCTCGGGCGCTGCGACGGGACCCCAGAGCGTAACGCCCGGTGCCACGCGCATCGATGTGGCTACGATATCCGGCTCGGTGAGCGTGCCCGCCGCCGACGGCTCGATAAGTGCCGCCATATCGCGCGGAGCATCGACGCCTAACAAGTCGTAAAGGTTTCCAAACATCAGGTCCAGGTCGAGCACGGCGGCACGCAAGCCCAACAGCGACGATGTGTGTGCCATGGTGGCAACGATCGTCGACTTGCCGCAACCGCCCGAACCCGAAATGGCGCAGATGACCGGAGCTCGATGCGGCGAAGCGGCAGCGTCTGCCGGCGGCATCGGAGGCGGCGGGGCGGGCGTCGGTGACAGCGTCCCCGTCTCCCCCGCCGCAACCACACGCTGCGTCCAAGCCGGCATGGCAGCTTGTTCGGTCTGCGAGGCAGGCTCGTTCTGCGCAATCTGCTCATGCTGCATCAGCGACAACTCGCCGCACCCGGCAAAGCCCTCAACTTCATCGAGTTCATCCGCCAGATTCACGCCGTGCACGTATCCCATATCTACAGCCGGGGAATCGCCAGCATGCTGCGCCGGCCCTCCAGCGTCATCGTGTACAAGGGGGTTCCGGGGGCGCCGACCATGCTCGGCTTCCGCTTTTCCATAATCATCAACACGCGGGCCTCTTGTAGCGCGAGGCGCCCCGGGTTCCCTATCAACAAAAGCATCGGGCTCAATCGTCATGCGCCGATCGGAATCAACCGCTCCCTCGCCCGCGCGCCCGTTGCCGCATATACTGTGTGCAGCGATGACCTCAGTCGCCCCCGCGCGAAACAGCCCCTCGATATCCGACGGATCGAGCGCTTCTATCAACACGACCACGCGACTCACGCGGCCTTCGGCCGTCAGGCGCGCAACAGTCTTGCGCACATCTTCGGTATCGAACAGAGACGCCGCGATGATGGCAGCCCCGCGGCGCGACGGAAACGCCCGCGCCATGGAAACCAGCCCGTCCAGGTCACCCACGCGAAGCACCTGTGCACCCACATCACGGCCCTCGACTTCCCGCTGCAACAGTCCGTAATCGCCGCACGCGCAGCACGCAAGCCAGATCGCCTTCATCACTCGTCGCCTCCGCTCTTTTTGCCGCGCGCCGTGGCGGGAATCGTCAAGCTGACCGTTCCCTTGCCCGAGGCTCCCAGCAGTTCCTTGACGTCTTCGGGGTCAGCCGCCAGCGTCACCCATTCGATCTTGCCCTCGCGCGTGGCACCGGAATCCTCACTGGTATCGATCACGTGCGCGCCGCACAGCCGATCGGTTACGCCGTCTTTTTGCACATACACATCCACGTAGCTGCCCACGCCCGTAGCACCGCCGACCGAGTGCTCGGCATCGACCGCCACCGAAACGGCGACCTTGCCCTTAGGCACCTCGAGCTTGCGGCTCTCGGCCTTGGTGTAGACATTGCAGATCACGGCGTTTTTGGGAATACGCGAAGTCGTCACGTCGCCGCGCACCTGGCGCAGCTCGGTCGCCGCGTCACGCGGCAGCAGACTCGTCAGCCATTCCTGGGTTATGACATTGGTCTCATCGAGGGTCTCGCCCACATCGATATCGCGCGCCGCGACGCATACCTCGACGCGATCGCCACCGTACTTGGCCAAGGTCTCAGCCTGGACCTGTTCGGCTTGCGAGCGGATCGACGAGCCGTAAACCATGCAAAGCAGAGCAGCGAGCACGCCCGTGACCAGACTGATGGCGATGCGCTTGCTCTTGTTCACGGCCGCTCCTCTCATGGCAGTGCCGGGCGAATGCCCGTACCACCATTGTCTGGGCGGTCAGAGCGCAAAGCGGCGCAATCGCGATCTTGGTCTTCGATGTCAAACCAATCGCTGACCAAAAGCTGACCAGCCCGTCAAGCTCGTGGCAAGGTTTTGGTCGGCACGTCAGCAAACTGCATGTTTCGAGGCTTTTCCGCAGCAAAAAAGCCGTCTCCCGAACAGTTGGGAGACGGCTGTCATAGGAAAAATCAATTACAGATGGACATCGGGATCGAGCATTTGAGCGCTCACGCGCATGGATGACGCCAGGTTTTGGAACGTTTCCAGACGCAGGCTATCGATCTGCCCGGCGTCCTCGGCCTCGCGAACGGCGCAGCCCGGCTCATGGACATGCGTGCAATCGCCAAACCGGCACGCGCGCGATGCCTCGACAATCTCGGGGAAGGCGCGGGCCAGTCCCCGCTCGTGACCCACGAGCGGTAGGCTGCGCAGGCCCGGGGCATCGGCGATCACGCCGGCGTCGCCCGGCAGCGTCACCATCACGCGCGCGACGGTAGTGTGACGGCCCTGGTCGTCGCGTTCGCGCACACCGCCGGTCGCCAACGTATCGTGGCCCAGCAGCGCATTGAGCAGCGTCGACTTGCCGGCACCCGACTCGCCCAGAATCATGGCGCAGCTCCCGGCAGGCACGCAGGCACGGACCTCGTCCAGGCCGCGGCCCTCGGCAGAGGACGTCACGATCACGCGCACGTCCGGACCCACCAGGCGGCGCACGCGGTCCAGATCGCGCTCGAGTTCCTCGGCATCGCAGCGGTCAGCTTTGGTGAGTACCACCACCGGTTCGGCATCGCAGTCGAGCGCCAACACCAGCGAGCGCGCCACGCGGTCGAGCAGCACCTCGCCGGCACCGAGCGCCTGCACGATTAGCACGCTATCCACGTTGGAGCAGAGCACCTGACGCTCCCCGCGGGCACGGCCGCGCCAACGCTCAAAGCTCGTACGGCGCGGCAGCACGCACTCAATCACGCCCATATCGTGCCCGGGAGCGCGGCGCACCGCCACACGATCGCCCACGGCAGGCAGCAGGACCTCGTCCTCGCCGCGTGACTTGGCAAACCCCACAGCATGCTCGGCACGAAACGTGTCATCGGCAGTCGTCACCAGTGGAAACCCGCGATCCAAGCGCACCACGGCGCCAAGCTGCATCTGCTCGGGCTCCTCGACATGCGCGCAGAAATCATCAAAGGCAGCCTGCTGGGCTTCATCGACCGGCAGGTCATCAAACGCCGGAACGTCCCGCAGCGCGTCAAGCCCCGGTACACTCGCCAGCAACTCCTCAGCAGATGCAGGGGGTTCGGTCGCGAGCTTCCGACGACGATCGCGCTTAGCCCGCGCCCCCGTCGTCTTTTTCTTCGCTTTAGCCTTAGCCTTGCCCACAGATGCCTCCCAGCACAAAACCACACAACTGAGCAGGTATTTTAAATCAAAAAGAGCTGGCCGGGCAAAGCCCGACCAGCTCACAAACTTTCCCTCAGCCAATGGTCCCGAGAGGTTATCCGAAGGCCCGCCCGCCGGGAGGGGTTTCTTCCGAGCGATCCCGCAGCGCGAAGCGCGAGGACCAGCGAGGAAGAAACCCCGCAGGCGGTCGGGCCGGTGGGAAGGATGGCCTTTCGACCTACTCCTTCTCGACCGCGCGCATGATCGCCTTGTAGATCTCCATCAGCGGGATGATCAGGAAGGCCAGGCCCAGGGCAGCGACAACGCCCTTGAGCTCAAGCGTCACGGGGCCAAAGAACATCTCGGCAAGCGTCGGCTGCACGGTTACGATCACCGTCAGCACCAGCGCCAGCGCGGCGGAAGCCCACAGCCACTTGTTCTGCTTCTTCATGGTGAACAGCGACGCACGACGGCTGCGCATATTGAAGCAGTGGAAAATCTCGACCATGTTGAGCGTGATGAAGGCCATCATCACGCCTTCCTCGTCGGCATTGCCGGCGATCATATCGGCGATGTGGATGTAGCCCATGTCAAAGTACACGCCCACAAAGAAGCTCGCCAGCACCAGCACGGTGATGATTAGGCCCTGGACCACGCAGTCCAGACCCATATGTCCGGCAAAGACACCATCCTTGGCGTTGCGCGGCTTGCGCTTCATGATGTCGCCCTCGGCGTCCTCCATGCCCAGCGCGAGCGCAGGGAAGCAGTCGGTAACCAGGTTCACCCACAGCAGCTGCACCGGCTGGAAGATGGTAAAGCCGATGAGCGTGGCGATAAACACCGAGAAGACCTCGGCAAGGTTGGCCGAAAGCAGGAACTGGATGACCTTGCGGATGTTGTCGTAGATGCGACGGCCCTCTTCGCAGGCACCGATGATGGTGGCAAAGTTATCGTCGGCGAGCACCATGTCGGCGACGTTCTTGGTGACGTCGGTACCAGTAATGCCCATGCCCACGCCGATGTCGGCGCGCTTGATGGACGGGGCGTCGTTGACGCCGTCGCCCGTCATGGCCACGATCTGGTCGCGCGACTTCCAAGCCTCGACGATGCGTGTCTTGTGCTCGGGTTGGACGCGGGCGTACACGCCGTAGTCCTCGATGTGCGCGTCGAGCTCCTCGTCGCTCATGCGATCGAGGTCGGCACCGGTGATGGCATGGCTGCGATCGGTGACGATGCCCAGCTGCTTGGCGATGGCCACGGCGGTGTCGATGTGGTCGCCCGTGATCATGACGGTGCGGATACCGGCATCGTGCGCCTCGCGGATGGCGTCGGCGACCTCGGGGCGGACAGGGTCAATCATGCCGGACAGGCCGCAGAAGACCAGGTCGTGCTCGAGCGCAGCGGGGCTGCAGTCGCTCGGGACCTCGGTGTAGGTGCGGCTTGCCAGCGCCAGCACGCGCAGGGCCTCGTCGGCCATGGCCTTGTTGGCCGCCACGAGCTCGGCGCGGCGCTCCTCGGTCAGGGGGACGACCTTATCGCCCTCGTAGATATGGGTGCACAGGCCGATCACCACGTCGGGCGCACCCTTGGTGTACTGCTCGTACTCGCCATCCAGGGTCTCGACGACCACGGACATCATCTTGCGGCCCGAGTCAAACGGGGCCTCGCCCACGCGCGGATGCTCGGCAGTCAGGCCAGTGAGGCCCGCCTTGCCGGCGTCGTTGACGAGCGCGCACTCAGTCGGCTCGCCCACGGCCTCGCCCAGCTCCTCGTCCCACTGAGCATCGGAGCACAGCGCCATGCCGGCCAGGAACTTCTCCTTGGGCGCAGCGAGCTCGTGCTTGACGACGGTCATCTTGTTTTGGGTAAGGGTACCGGTCTTGTCGGAGCAGATGGTCTGCGTGCAGCCGAGAGTCTCGACGGCAGAGAGCTTGCGGATGATTGCCTGGCGCTTAGCCATCTTGGTCACGCCAAGCGATAGCACGATGGTCACGACGGCGACCAGGCCCTCGGGGATGGCAGCGACGGCGAGCGAGACGGCGACCATAAAGGTATCGAGCAGGGCGGTCGGGTCGGTAAGAACGTTGCCCACGCCGTGGCGGATGATATCAACGCCAAAGATGACGACGCAGATGACGATAACCATAATGGTAAGGATGCGGCTGAGCTCGGCGAGCTTCACTTGCAACGGCGTGAGCTCTTCCTTGGCCTCGGCCAGGGCGCCGGCGATCTTGCCCATCTCGGTGTTCATGCCGGTGCCGACCACGACGGCGCGACCACGGCCGTACACGACGGTGGAGCCCATATAGCACATGTTCTTACGGTCGCCGAGCGGCACGTCATCGGTGCCCGCAGCGAGCTCGATCACGTTGGCGTGCTTCTCTACGGGCACGGACTCGCCGGTGAGCGCGGCCTCTTCGATCTTCATCGTGGCGCTCTCGAGCACGCGGCAGTCGGCCGGGACGGAGTCGCCCGCCTCGAGCATGATCACGTCGCCGGGCACGAGCTCGGCGCTCGGCAGGTGCACGAGCTTGCCGTCGCGCAGCACCTTGGACTGCGCCGCACTCATCTCCTGCAGGGCCTCGAGGGCCTCCTCGCTCTTGGCTTCCTGGACCACGCCCAGCACCGAGTTGACGATAACGACGAACATGATGATGGCAACATCGGCAAAGTCGGGCTCGCCCTTGACCATGCCCGTGAGCGCACTGATGACGGCGGCAACGATCAGCATGATGACCATGGGGTCGGCCATCTGCTCAAAGAAACGCTTCCACAGCGGTGTCTTCTCGGCTTCCTCGAGCTTGTTAGGGCCTGTCTTGGCGAGGCGCGAAGACGCCTCGTCGTTGCTCAGGCCGAGGTTCTCATCGACACCTTGGTCGCTGAGCACCTCCGCCGCGGCGGACAGGTATTCCTTTTGCATATAGAGTCCCCTCCTGGGATTCGGGCCACTCAGCAGATTGATGCCCGATCATAATTCCCAGGAGAAGGGCAAGGGCTCATCAAGGCTGCCGTGCTGAGCGGCAGTTGATAGTGGAGCTATGGTACCCCAAAGCGACGCGTCTAGCCAAAACAATCGGTTTGGAAATATGGTCCGCACGCAACGGTGCAGACCGTGTGATGCTCAACATTGGTAAAACGTTTTTTCTTCGGCACATCGCCAAACTGACATATCTCCCAGATAGCAGCGGTTGGAGTGGTTGGTAAAGATTTTTCATATACCGTTTTTCCCGCAAAAAATGAACTTCCATTTCGGCATACGGTCGATTTTTTGGGGTATTCGGTCGGCATTTCGTTATAATCATCTCGGTTTTATTTCTTATGGTTTATCTATCAGCGCAAGACGATGTCAGATGGAGGTCTGAATGTACAAGCGCACTAAGATTGTATGCACCATGGGTCCCGCCTGCGATAGCGACGAGACCATCCGCGAGATGATCAAGGCGGGCATGAACGTCGCCCGTTTTAACTTCTCGCACGGCTCCTACGACGAGCACCACGGTCGCATCGAGCGCGTCCGCCGTATTTCCAAGGAGCTCGGTCTGCCTGTCGGCATCCTGCTCGACACCAAGGGCCCCGAGGTCCGCACCGGCCTTCTGGTCGACGGCAAGAAGGTTGCCGTCAAGACCGGCGATAAGATCGTCGTCACCGCTCAGCCCACGTCCGAGGATTTCCACGGCACCGCTGAGCACATCTCCCTCGACTACCTGGCTCTGCCTTCCGAGGTCGAGAAGGGCTCCCTCATCCTGATCGATGACGGCCTGGTTGCCCTCGAGGTCGAGTCCGTCAGCGGCCAGGACATGACCTGCGTCGTTAAGAACGACGGCCTGATCGGCGAGCGCAAGGGCGTCAACATGCCCAACGTCAACATCTCGCTGCCCGCCATCACCGAGCGCGATCGTCAGGACATCCTCTTTGGCCTGACCGAGAACATCGACTACATCGCCGCTTCCTTCATCCGTGACGGCGAGTCCGTCCGCGGCATCCGCAAGCTTTGCCGCGAGAACGGTGGCGAGCACGTGACGATCTTCCCGAAGATCGAGTGCGCCCTGGGCGTCGAGAACTTCGACGAGATCCTCGAGGCTTCCGACGGCATCATGGTCGCCCGTGGCGACCTGGGTATCGAGATCAAGCCCGAGCTCGTTCCGCACATCCAGAAGGAGATCATCGCCAAGTGCAACGCGGCCTACAAGCCCGTTATCACCGCTACGCAGATGCTCGACTCCATGCAGCAGAACCCGCGCCCGACGCGCGCCGAGGTTGCCGACGTTGCTAACGCCATCTACGACGGCACCGACGCCGTTATGCTCTCTGGCGAGTCCGCTGCCGGTAAGTACCCGGTCGAGGCCGTTAAGATGCAGGCCAGCATTGCTCTCGAGACCGAGAAGTACCTCCCGGCCCACGCTCCGCTCGAGGTTCCGGCCGACGCTCACGGCACCCGCGTCGTCAACAACGTTGTGGGTATGTCCGCTGTGAACATGGCCACCACCGTTGGCGCCAAGTGCATCACCGTGCCGACGACCACCGGTCGTACCGCACGCCTGATCTCGCACTTCCGTCCCAACATGCCGATCTGCGCGTTCTCCCGCCACGAGTGGGCCGTCCAGCAGATGATCATGTACTGGGGCGTTATCCCGCACCAGGCCGAGATTACCCAGGGCACCGTCAACGGCACGATCGTCAAGGCGATCGAGACCGCTAAGGAGCTCGGCTACGTCGAGGCCGGCGATCTGACCGTCGCTACCGCCGGCGATCCCCGCATGAGTGTTCAGCTCGAGGACAAGGTCTCCTCGACCAACGTCGCTTACGTCGCTCAGGTGCGC
>NZ_QSBK01000011.1:0-53543 GCF_003465685.1 Collinsella sp. AF04-24 | reverse complement strand
GGTCTCCTCGACCAACGTCGCTTACGTCGCTCAGGTGCGCTAAATCGCACTTGCAAGCATGCTTGCATTGCAAAGGGCCCGGAAGGCTTCGCCTTCCGGGCCCTTTTTAGACCTTCTTCGTATGCCGCATCATCGATTTGTGTTCAGTCGCAAGCCTCTCCGATGCCGAGCGCACCACCGAAGACGCCCTGCGACGGGAGCCGTTGGTCAATTGGAATGAACTGTTCACCGTTAAGCCGGCCGGCTAGCAGCTAGCGATCAGGGGGACTGCGGGAACGTCAGAAGCAGCAACGCGAGCCGCAAATCCCGCCTCGGTCAGCTCGATGACCTCGGTAAACGTTGCATCGAAAAACTCCTCGGTTAGCAGGCGATACGGCGGATGATCGGGCTCGCCGGGGTTTTCGCGTACAATCTCGTGCATGACGCCGATAGTCTTGAGCACATATTCTTTATGGATGGGATACTGCCCAAAACGCGTCGCAGCGGTATAGAGGCGATCGGTCGCACGCGGAATGGAAACGATGCCCAGCGTCTTGCCAAACCAGTCAAAATCGCCCTGCTTTTTAATGCGGAATTCCTCGCACGGCTTGCCGCCGTGTGCTTCCAGATACTGGTTCACACGCGTGTTCCATACCGTGTCGGCCACCAGATGCGACCAGACGCCCAGCGTTAAATCGAGCAGCGACTGCGCCACATCTTCGGACGCAAGCGAGAACTCACAGGCGCCGGGACCGACAACCGGCTCGGCATCCCTGTAGCGCTGAGGATAGTGCACGCGGTTCAGTCGCTCGCGCTCCTCGACAATCGAGGTAGCCTCAGCAGGTTCGCCCGCGGGTGCGCCTTTAAGCAGCGGCGCCACATAGGTATCCCAGAACTCGTGCTCGCGCGGCTTAGGGATAGGCTCGGGCTTTGCAAAGTGCGTAATGCGATACGGAATGGGATCGGCGATGCCAGGGACCATATAGCCCACGAAGATATCCGGAATCACGCAGCCAAACAAAAAGGCATTGCGGTCGCGCACGCTATCGGCAAGCACGCTAGCACGTGCCAGCAAGCGCTCCGTTTGAGCGATATGAATGTTCCAACTTGGCATAGCCACCCCCATAAAACCTGGTTAACTATACCATCACGGCAGAGTCGCACAGGCGACCATACATACCCTACGCAGCAACTATTCCGCAGCACCGCTTTCGGTTCCATACGACGGCACGGGCGCCTCGACCACATGGTGATATCGATCGATATAGATGGCACGGGCCTCCAGGCGGCGCACCAAATCTTGATGGTGCGTACTCATCAAAACCGTCTTACCGGCAGCAACGTAGGCCAGCAAAAAGTTGACTACGATGTCGCACGAGTCCTCATCGAGCCCGTTGGTGGGCTCATCGAGCACTAGGATATCGGGGTTCATCGACACCACCGCAGCCAGCGCAACGCGCTTCTTTTGCCCGCCCGAAAGCTGATAGGGCGAGGCATCGACCAGATCGGCAACCTGGAACAGCTCCATGGCATCGCGCACGCGGCGCTCGAGCTCGTCTGCCGGCAGCCCCATCTGCGCGGGACCAAACGCGACCTCCTCGCCCACCGTAGCGCAAAAGAGCTGCGCATCGGCATTCTGGAACACAAAGCCCACGCGCTGATGAAAACGCTGAGCGGCTGCGGAATCCTTGAGATATGCCGCATCGATCACGTGCCCGTCAAACAGGTACGCACCCGCGTCCGCTAGTTCAAGACCGTTGATAAGGCGCATAATCGTCGTCTTACCGCAGCCGTTGGGACCGAGTAGGGCAACGAGTTCACCACGATCGACCTGCAGCGACACACCATCGACAACCGTATGCCCCGCATAGGAGAACACCACGTCGCGAAACTCGATGAGCGGCACGCTCTTGGCGCCAGTAGCACCGCTCGCGCCCATCACGCCATTCGTATCGTTTGCCAAAACGTCGCCCTTCCCTATCCACATCGACGGCTCGGCCGCCCGCGCTACAGCACCGCGCACAACACGGCGAGCAGCACCACGACGGCCGCATAGACCGCATCACGCCAGCCAAACCCGGCGCGCGCGGGTGCCGGATACGCACCGGCAAAGCCGCGGCAAAGCATAGCCTCGTCCATCGCGCGGCTGCATTCCATCGCCTTGATAAACGTCATGCCCATGATACCCGCCAGCGAGTCGGTGCGCGAAAAACCCGCAGGTGCACGACCCACGCTGCGCAGCATGACCGATTCGCACAGATCGTGCGCCGTGCGTCCCAGCACCTCGATGTGTTTGAGCGCCATATCAAACGTAAAGATAACTTCGTCGGGTAGATGCAGCATCTTGAGCGCCGCCGACATGCGGCTCCAGGTGAGCGTCCACGAAACACCCAGCACCAGCGACACGTTAATGAACGTCTTGAGTGCAATCTTGAGCATGGCGCCCGTGGCAGAAGCACCCAGCAGCAGGGCAGGCAGCGCCAGAACCACGGCAAACCCCGTGGCAGCCAACGCCGGCACAAAGGTAGCGCGCAGCCCGCGTACGGGGCGCACCGCGACCAGCACCAACGCGATCGCCGCCATCAACATCAGGTACAGCGGGCTTTGCGTCAGACACACGCACAGGACGCAAACGAACATCCCTAACAGGCGCACCGGAGCCGAAACGCAAGAAAGGGCGCGGTCGACCATCGACCCGCCCTCGTGCGCGCCTCCACCCAGGCGAACCCGCTCAAGCAGGCTCGCCAGGTGCAGGACATTCTTTTGCATCACACGATGCCGAGCCCCCGCGGGCTCGTAACGCTGCTCGACCGTAAGCCAGCTAGGCAGCTCGGCTATTGCCATGAGCACCGCTTTCCTTGACCGTCAGCGAGACCAGGCGGAATGCGATGGTCAGCACCGCCACGCCAATCACGCCCGAGAGGATATACATGGCAGCCTGGCCGGCAAAGCCAAGACCCTGCTCCTCGGAATAGGCCTGCAGATAATCGCCCGTGGGCAGGGCGTCGGCAAAGGTCGGGGTATCGAGGCCGACCGAAGCCTGCAGGCTGTCGTCGCCAGCCTCCTGAACGGCGGTCGCGGCGCCCTCGGCGTCCCACTCACCCCAGGCGTCACCGGTGGCGAGCAAGCCGAGCGGCGTAGCCACGACAAGCACGGCGACCAGAATGAGCGTGGGAATCAGGGAAGTCTTCTTGGCGGTACCATCGGCGGCAAGCTGGCCATCGGCGGCTTCGGGGCCGACGATAATGCTCGGCGCCGTCTTCTTAATGAAGCCGTAGATGGCGGCCGTCGCCACGCCCTCGATCACGCCGGCAACCAGCATATGCGGGATCAACATGGCCGGAATAGCCACGGACAGCGGGAAGGGGCAGTACAGAGGGGCGCCCGAAGCGTTGGTGAAGAGCATCGGCTGAATACCAAACTCGATTGCCGCGCACAGGGCCGCCAGGCACAGGCCGACCCAACCGCTCACGATGGCAGAAACCGAGGTGCCCCAGCTCTTGTCGTGCAGACGGCTGTTAAGCGCACGGAACACGATAGCAGCGACAAACGGCAGCACAAAGGCCATGTTAAAGCAGTTGGCGCCAAACGACAAAACGCCGCCGTCGCCAAACAGCAGCGCCTGCAGCGCCAGCGCGACCGAGACAGCGATAGCCGCGGCCTCGGGGCCCAGCAGCAGCGCGATGAGTGCGCCGCCGACGGCGTGACCAGTGGTGCCGCCGGGCAGCGGCACGTTGAACATCATGAGCAAAAAGGAGAACGCAGCGCAAATACCCAGAAAGGCCATATGCTCGCGATCGAGCGTGGCGCGCACTTTCTTGATGCAGTGAACCCATACGGGCACCATCGCCACCGCCATAACGGCATCGGTCTGCGGGGACAGGTAGTTATCTGGAATGTGCATATACGCCTCCCGGTTGCCGGCACATGGGATTGCAGCGCCGCTTGAACCATTTCATCAGTGTTACGAGCTAGATGATTCGTAACACGCCGCAGGCTATGATAGCAAAACGGCGCGCCGCCACAAAAGCAGCACGCCGTTTTGTAATGCGCGTGTCATATATGCAGGGTCAGCGATGCCTTATTCCGAACACCGCGGTCGCGCAGAGCTCCGCAGCAACCGCCATCAGGCCCTACGCCCCCCATCGCAAGCCCTAGCCGCGGACCTCGCCGTTTACGCCTTTGCATACCTTGGTGACAATCTTCTGGTGCGCTTTCTCGACCTCTTCGCTGGTAAGCGTGTGGTCGTCGGAGCGATACGTAAGCGCAAAGGCCATGGACTTTTTGCCCGCTCCGATGCGGATGGGATCGCGGTAGACGTCGAACAGGCGCACGCCCTCGAGCAACTTACCGCCGGCGCTCGTAATGCGGCGCTCAAGATCCTCACAGGTCACGGAGTTGTCAACCACAATGGCAAGGTCGTGCTCAACGGCCGGGTACTGCGAGAACTCACGGTAGTTCTCCTGGTTGCGGGCGCCCTTGATCAGCTTGTCCAAGTCGAGCTCAAAGGCAACGACGACCTCATCGATGCCCATCGCCTCGCGCGCCTCGGGGTGAATCTCGCCGACCCAGCCCAGCACGGTTCCGCCGGACAGAACCTCGGCCGCACGACCCGGCTGCAAGAAAGCGTAGCCCTCGCCCTCGACGGGACGGAAGCGAACCTTCTCGATGCGCAGCTGGGCGAGCAGCTCCTCGACAATGCCCTTGCCAAAGAAGAAGCGCAGCTTACGGTACTTCATGTTCCAGGACTGCTCGCTCCACTGGCCCGAGAGCACACCCGCCACGGACTTGGTCTCCTTGGGCAGGCTGGCGTTCTCGCGACCGTGGAACAGGCTGCCGACCTCGTACAGGTGCACGTTGGGCGTGCCGTGGGCCTCGTTATAGGCAACGGACTGCAGCAGGCCTGGCAACAGCGAGCGGCGCATCTCGGTCTGCTCGGCTACCAGCGGGTTCATGAGCACCACGGGGCAACCGCGGCCTTCGGTGGACATGCCGATCTTCTCCAGGTCGCCCGGGGCGGCAAAGCCAAAGGTCGTGGTCTCGTTGAGGCCGCAGGCGCGCAGGATCTCGCCGACCTTGCGGGTGAGCTTCTGCTCGCGGGTCAGGCCGCCGATGTGGTTCTTGGCAGCCGGGATGGTCGCCGTCACACGGCCCATGCCCCATAGGCGCAGGACCTCCTCGATCAGGTCAATCTCGCGCGGCAGGTCGGGACGGAAGCTCGGCGGGGTAACCATAAAGTCCTCGCCGTCGCGCTCGACGGTGCAGCCCAGACGGGTAAGCGAACGCTCGATAAAGTCGGGCTCGATGTCGGCACCGCAGATGGCATGCACGCGGGCCAGGCGCAGCTTAATGCTGTCGATGGTCTTGGGCGCGGGGAAAACATCGACATAGCCGGGAGCAACCTCGCCGCCGGCGATCTCCTCGATGAGCGCGCAGGTAACGTTGGCGACATCCACGCAGCCAGTCTCGTCAACCTGGCGCTCAAAGCGAATGGAGGCGTCGGAGATCAGCGACAGATCGCGGCTGGTGTGCGAGGTGCGACCGGCGTTGAAGCAAGCGCTCTCGACCATCACGTCGACGGTGTCGTCCTCGATCTCGGAATCCATGCCGCCCATAACGCCGGCCAACGCCACGGGGCGCTCGCCGTCGGTGATAAGGCCCATGCCGGCGTCGAGCACGCGCTCTTCGCCATCGAGCGTCGTGAATTTCTCATCCTGCTGGGCGGCGCGAACCACCACGCGACGGTGGCCATCGCGCTCGGCAAAGGTGTCCAGGTCAAAGGCGTGCAGCGGCTGACCGGTGAGCATCATCACGTAGTTGGTGATGTCGACGATGTTGTTGTGCGGACGCACGCCCAGGGCGTTAAGGCGCTTGACCATCCAGTCGGGCGACGGGCCGACCTTCACGTTGCGCACGATGCGGGCGACATAGCGGTCGCACAGGCCCTCGTCGGCAATCTCGACGGAAAGCTCGTCGTCGGTCGCGCGGCCAGTCTCCGCCTTGATGGCGGGCAGCTCAACGTGGAAATCGCGATCGAAAATGGCGCCGGTCTCGCGGGCCATGCCGATCATGGACAGGCAGTCGGGGCGGTTGGGCGTGATCTCGCAGTCGAGCACAGTATCACTCGAGCCCACATACTCGGCAAACGGCATGCCGCAGGGCGTATCCTCGGGCAGGATCATAATGCCAGAGTGGTCGCCGCCCAGGCCGAGCTCGCGTGCGGAGCAGTTCATGCCCATGGACACGACGCCGCGAAGCTTGCTCTTCTTGATCTTGACGTCGCCGGGCAGAACTGCGCCGATCATGGCCGTGACGATGTGGTCGCCGGCCTCGAAGTTCTGCGCGCCGCAGACGATCTGCAGCGGAGCGGGATTGCCGTCAGCGTCGAGGTTCTTGTCACCCACGTCGACCGAGCACACATACATATGGTCGCTATCGGGGTGAGGGGTCTTGGTGAGCACCTTGGAGGTCACCACGTGGTCGAAGGATTCTCCCACGGTGTCAATCGCCTCGACCTCGGTGCCGGTACGGATATATTCGTCCGAAAGGGTCTTGGGATCCTCCGGAATATCGATCATGGTCTTGAGCCAGTCGTAAGAAACACGCATCTAACTGGTCTCCTTTCATCTGTAACGCCTGCAATAAACAGTCGGAAAACTCCAGCTACGGAGACGGGTTTCCGAGGTGCCGCAGATTGCCTTGAAAGAGGAGGGCCGCGTACTTAGGTACGCAACCGACGATTGAAAGGCAAGGTGCGGTGGCTCGGGAAGCCGCCGGGACAGGTCAACTTAAAATTGGTTCAGGAAGCGCATATCGCCCGTCATGAGCGTTCTGAGGTCGGGCAGGTCGTAGCGCAGGGCCGCGACGCGCTCGGCGCCAATGCCAAAGGCGAAGCCGGTATACTTCTCGGGGTCGATGCCACAGTTGATAAGAACGTTGGGGTCGACCATGCCGCAGCCCAGGATCTCGATCCAGCCGCTGTGCTTGCAGAAGTTGCAGCCCTTGCCGCCGCAGACGTGGCAGCTCACGTCCACCTCGCAGCTGGGCTCGGTGAAGGGGAAGAAGTGCGGGCGGTAACGCGTCTTGCGATCCTCGCCAAACATGCACTTAACAAAGTAGTCGAGCGTGCCCTTAAGATCGCCAAAGGTGATGCCCTCGTCGACGACCAGGCCCTCGATCTGGTTGAACTGCGGCAGGTGGCAAGCGTCGGCTGTATCGGGACGGTAAACGGTGCCCGGGCAGATCATGTAGATGGGCGGCTTTTGCGACTCCATGGTGTGGATCTGCACGCCCGAGGTCTGGGTGCGCAGCAGCACGTCGGACTCGCCATGGGCGTGGGCCTCGGGGTGCGCGACGCTGCCGGGGTTGTTGTCGACCACGTAGAAGGTATCGCGGGCCGAGCGGCTCGGGTGATCCATGGGGGCGTTGAGCGCGGTGAAGTTGTAGTAGGAGGTGTCGACCATGGGGCCGGACTCGACGGTGTAGCCGATGCCGCAGAAGATGTCCTCGGCCTCCTCGATGATCTGCTTGATCAGGTGCTGGTGACCAATCTGCGGACGGATGCCCGGCAGCGTGATGTCGACGGCCTCGTGCTCGAGTGCGTGCTTGAGGGCGGCGGCCTTCATCTCGGTGGTGCGCTCATCGAGCATGCCCTCGATCAGCTGGCGCATCTCGTTGGCGCGCTTGCCCATGACGGGGCGATCCTCGGGGGCAAGCTTGCCCATCATGCGCATCAGGCCGGTGATGCGGCCCTTGCGGCCGAGCAGCTCGACGCGCGCAGCCTCGAGCTTGGCGGCGTCGTCGGCGCCTGCGACGAGCTCCTTGGCCTCTTCCTCGAGTTTGACCAGATCATCAATCAGACTCATGTCTTCCCTTTCGTCTCTCGCGCTCCCCGCTCGCCGGGACGACTGCCGCCGCCCGGCGTTGCGAAAACGCGGCCCGGTTCGGTAACAAAAAACCGTCCTCGGGCATGTGCATTGCCCAAGGACGGTTGAATTCCGCGGTACCACCTTGTTTGACCCGGCGGATGTCTGGCCCGCCGTGCCCACTCTGCGCCCCTTATCGCGAGGCTCACGGCTTCCCTACTGGGGCTTCGCCGCCGCTAGCCGCGCGCCCGTTGAGGTCGCTGCTCGGGAGTGAACGCTTGGCCCTTGCCACCGCAGGAAGGCTTGCAGCCCATGACCTTCCCTCTCTTGCCGGCGACGCGGCGGGCAAAACCCTCTCCGTCAACGCATTGGGCTATAGGATACCACATTGTGTGGGCGTATCGCCGCGTTCCGTTTTGTTCGTGCTGGGTACAAGGCAGGTAGCTGTGCAAACTGGCCGCGCGCCCACCCGAAGCGCTCGGCTCACGAGATCAAGGATATGGTATGGGAAAGAAACTCGATAAGAAGGCCGAGCCTGCAGCGGGCAAGACATCCAAAGGCATGAAGGTCGATAAGGCCGTCAAAAAATTCCGCAAGCTCGAAGGCAAGCTGTGGACTCGTGAGTACCTGCTCAAGATTGCCGAGTTTGACGGCGCGACCATTGCCCCCGCCAACGGCGCCGCGGCCCGCGCCGATGCTATGGGCACCCTTGCTGGCGAGCATCACAAGCTGCTGACCAGCAAAAAGTCTGTCGAACTTGTGCGCTCGCTGGCACGAGAGACCGTCGCGGGCGGACATGTAGACGACCCGCAGCTGCTCGACGAGATCCGCGTGCTCGGCCGCGACCAGCGTGAGGCAAGCGTCATTCCCACCGAGGAGGCTGAGGCCTGGACCAGGCTCACCTGCGAGGCCGACGCCGTGTGGCACAAGGCCAAGACGGCCAATGACTGGGCGAGCTTTGAGCCCTATGTAGATAGAATCGTCGCCCAACTTAAGCATCAGGCCGAGCTCATGGACCCCAAGCGCGACCCATACGATGTTTGGCTCGACCAGTACGAGCGTGGCCTTTCCGCCAAGAACTTCGACGCGTTTTGCGACGAGGTCAAGGCCACGGTCGTACCGCTCGTGCATGCCATTGGCGAGCGCGGCCAGCAGCCCGCTGCCGACTTTTTGCACGCCCGCGTGCCTGAGGCCGCCCAGCGCGCCATGAGCTTCGACTTGATGAAGCTTGTCGGCATGAACCTGGACGACACCACGCTTGCCTTTACCGAGCACCCGTTTAGCGAGGGCTTCTCGGTGGGCGACGCGCGCATCGCCACGCACATCTACGAAGACGACTGCATCTCCAACGTCTACAGCATCATCCACGAGGCGGGACACGCCATGTATGAGCTGGGCGTCAATCCTGCCTATGCGCGCACCTGTCTTGAGGGTGGCACCTCCATGGGCATCCACGAGAGCCAGAGCCGCTTCTTCGAGAACACCGTGGGTCGCAGCCGCGCCTTTATGGGACCGCTGCTCGAGGTGCTGCGCCGCCACGCACCCGAGGTCTACGGCGACGTCGACGAGGACACGCTCTACCGCGCCGTGAACATCGCGCAGCCGTCGTTGATCCGCACCGAGGCCGACGAGCTCACCTATCCGCTGCATATTATGGTGCGCTACCAGATCGAGCGCATGCTGTTTGCCGGCGAGGCCACGGCCAAGGACATCCCCGCGCTTTGGAACCGCTTTATGAACGAGTACCTGGGCATTCCCGTTCCCGACGACACGCACGGCTGCCTGCAGGATACGCACTGGAGCGGCGGCTCGTTTGGCTACTTCCCCACGTATGCACTGGGTAGCGCCTACGACGCCATGTTTGTGCCGGCCATGTGCCGCGACGGTGTCGACCTTAACGGCGCCTGTGCGAGCGGCGACCTGGCGCCCGTCCGCGCCTGGCTGGGCGAGCGCATTTGGCAGTGGGGCCGCGCCAAGGACGCGCCGGAGCTCATCAAGGGCGCCTGCGGCATGGCGTTCGATGCCCGCTACTACTGCAGCTACCTGCAGGACAAGTTCACCACGCTGTATCAGCTGTAAAGCTTAGGCGACACGCCAACGCAAAGGGGGCGCCGCGGGTTGGTTCCGCGGCGCCCCTTTTTCATCTAAGCCAGAGACCCGGTACTTGGGGACGTTCCTTTCATGCCGGCACAATAGGAACGTCCCCAAGTGCCGGGTGAAATTGAACGTCAGATTGCCGCTTGGGGCCGTTTGCAGCGTCGAGCAGTTACGCGGTTTGGTAAAACAGCGTAACTAAAGAGCTTCCAAAGCACTTGCGATGCGCTTCATGGCGGCATCGGCGGATGCTTGGTCGGGCGCCTCGGCCAGCACGCGGATAACCGACTCGGTTCCGCTCTTGCGCACGAGCACGCGGCCCTCGCCTGCCAGCGCAGCCTCGGCCTCGGCGATGGCGTTCTGCACGCCCATGTTCTCGAGCGCGGCGTCCTTGTCCGCCACGCGCACGGCCACCCGCGCCTGCGGTAGCAGCTTGCACGGAGCCGTGAGCTGCGAGAGCGTCTCGCGCTCGGCACGAATCACTTCCATCACGCGCAGCGAGGTCATAATGCCGTCGCCCGTGCGCTCGATATCGCCAAAGATCGTATGGCCCGTCTGCTCGCCGCCCAGGCTGTAGCCGCCCTCGCGCATCTTGGCATACACGTGACGGTCGCCCACGCCGCTGGTCACGGCGCTCAGTCCGGCAAGCTCCAACGACTTGATCAGGCCAAAGTTGCCGGCAATCGTCGGAACCACGGTACCGCCCGAAAGGCGACCGTGCTTGTTCAGGTACACGCCGCACACGTACAGGATCTGGTCGCCATCGACCACGCGGCCGCGCTCGTCCACGGCCAGGCAGCGGTCGGCATCGCCGTCATAGGCAAAGCCCACGTCCAGGCCCTGCTCCACCACGTGGCGCTGCAGACGCTCCATATGCGTGGAGCCGCAGTCGCGTTGATGTTAAAACCATCAGGCGCGGCATTGATCACGCGCACGTCGGCGCCCAGCGCGTCGAACACCGGCTTGGCCACCGAGGACGCCGAGCCGTTGGCGCAGTCGATGCCGATCTTGACGCCCTGCAGCGAAAAGTTCGCGCTGGCGATGAGCGAGGCAATGTAGCGGTTGCGGCCCTGCATGTAGTCCACCGTGGCGCCGATGTGGTTGCCCGTGGCCAGTGGCACCTCGCTCTTGCCATCGACGTAGTCCTCGATGAGCTCCAGTACGTCCTCGTCCATCTTAAAACCGTCGCTATTGACGAGCTTAATGCCGTTATCGCAAAACGGGTTGTGGCTCGCGCTGATCATGATGCCGCAATCGAAGCAGCCTTCCACGGTCTGATGCGCTACACCCGGCGTGGGGATCACGTGCAGCATATAGGCGTCCGCACCGCTCGCGACCAGGCCACTCACCAGCGCCGCCTCGAACATATAACTCGAGCGACGCGTGTCCTTACCCACGATGACGCGCGCCTTGCGCTCGCGGTTGGCGCCGTAATACCAGCCCACAAAACGGCCAATCTTATAAGCGTGCTCTACCGTCAGCCCAACGTTAGCCTCACCGCGAAAGCCGTCGGTGCCAAAGTACTTCATGCGCTCTCCTTACAAAATAGAGGCGAACAGATTGCCTGTCCGCCCCAAAATGGTACTCGATTATCTGCGCTACCAGAAAAACCCTACGCCGACGCGCTGTCGCGAGCCGCCTGGCATGTAGGAGTCTGACGCAGCGTAAGCGACTTGTCCCCCGCCTCGGCTGACGTGGTCAGCGTATATGTGATCGTCGTCGTCTCGCCAGCATGCAGGTCAACGGTGCCCGAATAGAAGGGGATTCCATGCCACGTAGCGGCGCCAAGACCAAACTGGGTGCCCTCGACGGTCAGATCAGTAATGATGCCGCCCGTCGGGGCAAACAACGAGACATTCAGACGCTCGTCGTCGCGCGCGGCATCGGGCGCGCTCGCCGCGACGTAGTCGGGCAGCTTGCCGGCCTCCTCCTGCGTCATGATGTTCGTCAGGGTAACGGTGATGCGATACGAGCATGTGCCGTCACCGTTCTTGATGCCCTGGCCAATCTGCGTATCGGCATTCAGGTACCAGTCGAGCTTGGAGAAGCTCAGGTTGTTAAAGTAGACACCAGCAACGGGATCTTCACTCGGGTCATCCGGATCGGGCAGCGAGGCGTCGATGTTCATCTCCTTGATAGCGTTCTGCTCGTCATCGTTTTTCATCCACGCGATCAGGCGGCCCTCTTCGGCACCGCGCTCAACGGCGCTGACAAGCTTCGTAACATCGACATCGCCGATACCGCCAAGGATCTTGTCGAAGGCAGCGCTGGCGACGGATGCAAAGATGCCGTCCGACTCCTCGACCGGATAGTTCCAGTACACATCGTGCATGAGGACCTTTGCGGCGTTGGTGCCGTCGACAACCGTTCCGTCGGGCAGCGACACGTTACCGACCAGGCCCAGCAGATACTGCAGGAACACCGGGTCGATACCCACGACGCCGTCAACGTCCTGGCCATATTGAGATTTCCACAGGGCTGCGACACGCTGCGAGTTGCGGGGCCAATCAGGCGAATAGGTATTGCCCGAGTTGTACAGGTTACTGTGGTTGCCGAACAGCGCCTCATCCTCTTCGTCGACGCTCTCGACTGCCTCATCCTCGCTGAGTCCAATGCGGGGAACAAACTCGCCAATCGACATCTGGCCGTCGGTGACCGAAATCAGGCCCTGCGAACCGCCAAAGCCGCCGCAGGCACGAATCTCGACGTTGTTCATGGCGTACACAAGGTAGTTGCGCGTCTGGCCGTTGGCGCCGAGCATCTGCGGAAGGACGGGGGCGACCTTCTCAGCCGCGTCAACCGCGCCGTTGAGGGTGGCAAAGCCGTCCTTGGCCTTATCGACCAGCTCGGTCACTTGGGAAATATGAGTATCGCCAATACCCTGGATCTTCTCGTTGGCGCTCTTGAACACCTTGGAGCTATCGGAAAGCGAATCGGCAACGGCCTGCAGCGCGGACACGTTAATCATGCCGTCCTGGAACAGCTTGCCTGGCGTGGCCTGCGAAAGGTTGTCGGCCATGGGAACCAGCGCGTTGCTCGAGACATCGGACAGGGCATCAATCATGGTGCGGGCCGCATTGATGTCGCTGCCATACACCGGGATAAACGAAGCCACCGTCCACAGCGGGCTCGAGGTCTCCGCCTTCATGCTATCGCAGAGCTCATCGATCTTCTTCGCGTCGTCAGGCAGCGTCGAAAAATCGCCCGACGTGACCTTGTCCTTAAGGCCACCGACGATCTCGACAGCCTCCTTCGCTTCGCTCTTTACGGTCTTTGCCGAGTTAAGCAGCATAAAGCCACTTGCGCCAAGCGCAACGAGAAGCACCGCGACTACAGCGGCAATAATGGCGCCAGTGTGACGCTTTTTGCGCTCGCCCTTGCGATGGCGATGACGGACCAGACCGTCAGAGGTCGAACTCGACGAAGCGTCGCTACCGTAGTTCAAGCCAAAATCGTAATAATCTTCCTTGGAACCCGAGCCCGCAAACTCGGCACCGCTATCATCCAGGCGGGCGAACGTGCCAGTCTCGGAGGCGCCGGTGTAAATCGTGCCAAGGTTACCCGTAAGCCCCGCGCCACCGGCAGAGGGAGTATTGTTGGCGGCCTTGCCGGCATTAACGTTGCCGGCGGTATTCGCGGCGTTGGCAGCACCTGCGTTGTTCGCAGGTATCGAAGGGGCCCCGCTCGGCTGCGACGTGGAGGTTGCACCGCCCGCAAAGACATTCCCTCTTGCACGGCCGGTCTTTTTTGCCTTTTGAGACTGCTCGTACAGAGCGGTAAACATCGCCGTCTCGCCCGGGGACACGCGCTTACCGGAACCGCCCTGCCCAGCGCCGCCCGGCGTGCCGGCCTTACCAGCCCCGTTCGGACGCGGCGGAACTGCAGGACGGCCGCTATCGCTGCCCTTAAAGTGATTACCAGCCATAAAGAAATCCTCGCAATTGAGTCGCAATGAAAAAATCCATAACATTACTAGTTTATGGCATTTTGAGCATCGACAGCTAAACTCCAGACACGGACGTCAATTGGCGAAAATGCGGCACAACACCTTTTCTGTCTTGGCGGCGGCGCCAGCTACACCGTGAGGAACATCATCACGATGATCATGGCAAAGCCGATAAGGTCGGTCGGCAAAAACACCGTGCCCAGCATAACGGCGCTGGTGATGGTCGCCGAAACCGGCTCCACAGTTCCGATGAGGCTCGCACGCACCGAGCCGATGTCCTTAACGCCCTGCATATAGAGCATGTAAGCAAAAAACGAGCCGATAACCACGAATACCGCGAGCGCCTCGACGCCGGCAGCGTCGAGTGCCGGCATATGCGCCCAAGGCTGCACGAAGACGCACGAGACCACGCCCGCCGTGAGCATTGCCGAGCCCGTGACGATGGGGCTGCCGTATTCGGGCAGGATCTTGGCGGGAATCACCGCCATACACGTGGCGCTGACCGCACACATAAGGCCTGCGACCAGGCCAAGCGGCGATATGCTCAGACTGGTAGGGTCGCCGCCGGTAGCGATTAAAAAGGTGCCGCCCAGGGCCAACCCAATGCCAACGGCCTCACGCACGCGAGGCATGCGGCGATCGGTCACGCAGGTGTAGCCCATGACGATAACGAGCTGCAGGCACTGGAGCACCGTCGCGGTTCCGGCGTTCGTCAGGCGCACGGCCGAAAGATAGCAAAACTGGTTGAACAGCAGACCAAAGGCGGTAAAGAGCAGCAGCTGCTTGCGATCGGCGGGTGTGGTCCAGAGCTTAATCAGGCGCTCGCGGTCGCGCGTAACAACCACGGCCATAAAGAGTAGACCGGCGAGAATCTGACGCACGCTCATAAGCCACAAGGTGTCGACGTGGTAGGTATCGAACAGAAAGCTCGCGCTGGTGCCCGAGAAGCCCCAAAACGAACCGCCCACCAGCGTAGCCAAGACGCCCGTGATCATCTTGCGCGTCGAAGCGCTGTTCAGGCGCTCGCGCCAAGCGCGGCGGGTGCTACGGCTGAGCTCATCGGTGCCCTCGGGCACATCAATGTTCGATATATCGGTCATCGGCACCGAAGCCCCTGCGCCTTCGACCTGCTCGACACGCTCTTTGCTCATTCCATTCCCTCGAAGCAGCCTGGAAACAATTCGGCTTACCTTACCACGGCGAAGGCACCAGCCGAAGGCTTGTCCGCTTATCGGTAGGACAATTCCGCAGACGTCTTTCCATAGCTCGATACCGCAATGGCCTTGCATTATGCGACAGTCAAATCGCGGCAGCGGGCTCTTTTGAAATGGATATGACAAAGCCCCCGAATTCCACAATGTAAGCGATTTTTAAAAATGTTCTTGCCACCGAGTTCAGGCTCCGTTATATTATCCCTTGCGCGCTTGCGCACCCTTGATCGGGCGTTTAGCTCAGGGGGAGAGCGCTTCCCTGACACGGAAGAGGTCAGAAGTTCAAATCTTCTAACGCCCACCAAATGTTCGCAGCTCAGAGGCTATGTCCTCTGGGCTGTTTTGTTTTATGTCGCCAAATCCACTGGCAGCTCCAACCGTCATCGCAACGTAACACCAATTCACCTGACAAATGGCTGCCAAACAAATTCAATACCCCAACACCAACAATAGCCAGACACAAAACTGCGCCACAAGCTGCTCCAACCGCCCAACTGGCCAAAAGCCGACCATCTACTTACCAATCTATCCATCGGCATAACCAATCAGTCCGCACCGCAACTTCTCAGCAAAACGCCGCGATGTCTGCGCCCTGCGGTATCCTTGAGCCACTTGCACCCGCAGCACCAAGGAGCCGCCATGCGCACCGAGCTCGATGTCCCCTTTTCGCACAAAGAAGAAGCCAAAGCACTGGGCGCCAAATGGGACCGGACCAAGAAGATCTGGTATGTACCCAGCGGCGTCAACCCCGAGCCCTTTGCCGAGTGGCTGCCCGGTGTTGACCGATCCGACCCCTCAGCGCCGTATATATATCTAGTACTGGGCAAGCGCGAGTGCTGGAAGTGTCACAAAGAGACCTCGGTCGCGGCCTTCGGCATTCCCTATCGAACCGATAACGACCAGAGCATCGCCATCGCGCACGCGCCCAACAAGGCCGGGCACATTGCCATCGACACGGCCAACGCCAACGCACTCGCCATCGTGCCCGCTCTTGGCTGCGCGCCGGGCGAGATCCGCGACTACCTTCATAAGCGCTGCGGCTACAAGCCCGTAGGCGCGCGAGCCTTCAAAACCCCGTCGCTCGGCAACACGTGCACCAGTTGCGACGCGCTGCAAGGCAGCCGCTATCTGTTCGAGGAGCCCTCGTCCCCGTTTGCCCTCACTGCCATCAACAAGCTGCCGGCACTGGAGTTTGTGCGCGTCGAAGTTGCCGGCGTCTTTGGCGTCCCGGCCACGCGCACCGACTTTGACCAGGCACTCTTTACTTGGGCACGCGACCATCACGCCGAGTTCCACAAGCAGCTCGGTGAGGGGGTTTATTTATAGGGACAGAGATGCCTTCACAGCCAGCTCCTCCGCATCACCTATCCCTCGTCGCCGGCGTCATACACGATATCGAGGCCACAAACAGGGCATTTCTCCTGATACACCGGCATATGAACGCCTGTCCGTTTTCTCACTTCGTCGCTAAGTCTGTCGCACGCATCGATGAACCGAATGTCGAGGCACGGTATTTGCGAGCCGCAGCAAGGACAGGCGACGACAAACGACCCGCAATCAACTTCTACGCTCGGAAACATTTTGTTGTCTATAAGGGCGCACGGCAGTTTTCCGTACTTCCCCATCGCAATATCGCCTCGCCAGCTCACGCTCGCTCCCCTCTCGCTATACAAATCAGGAAGAGCATGCACCGGCAGGCGTGCGCGAGATTGCATCGCCACGCGATCCGATCAAACAGCACGATCGTAAAAGACCGCCAAAGCCAAATTTCATCGTCGGTCGCACCCTGTCCGGCAAACTCAATATCGACGGGTATGTGCTTCAGATAACTCATGTCAGGCGCAAAACGAGGGTCCGGTCCGCCTTTATGAACAGGACCGTGCAGAACAAACCATCCGTTTTCGGGCTCGAACCGCTCAACAAACGCAAGGCCGAGCACCTTATAGCCCACCTCAGTTGCAAATATGACTCCGACTGGGACGCCACATTCCATGCAGTTGAGCATTTTACGGTTGTAATTCTGGTCTCGAAAACCAACGGTACCCGGCGCTTGAACCGAGTACTTAATGACCCACGTACCATCGTCCAAATAGAGCGGAGGCACATTGTTGATGCTCTCGGTTTGCCGCTGGCGCGCTTGTACCCCGCTACCCCACTCCCCTGTATACTGATGTAGCAAGTGTTTCATCCGGGCTTGTTGGGCCGGATTGTTCATGGGAGGGTCTTATGGCTGCTTCGAATCCGCCTAAGGGGAGCGTTTCTTCTTCGTCCATCAAGCCGGTTACGCGCAAGGCCGTGCGTTGCCAGCGCGAGGTCGCCTGGCTTGTCACGCAGGCGGCGGGCAGGCTTGTGGCGACCACTCAGGACGTCAATGCGCCTACGCCGAGCTTTGTGTTAGCGGCGGCGCTGGATTTTGTGCGCCAATTGGAGCTTGCCGCGCAGGATGCCAGCGGCCACCTCGACTACCAGAATGTTATGGCGCCCGACCTGCAAACGTTCTGTCACATGGCCAAGTTGCCCGCCGCGCCCAATGCGCTTTCGGACGCAGGCTACATGTTTACGCTTTCGGGCGCGGACCTTATCCGCGATATCTACGCATACTGCAGCGAGCTCGCCGAGCGCAGCGTCTTTGGCACGGCTGAAGTCAAACCGGGAAATGTCATCAAGCTGGTTCTCAGGCTGTTCCTGATGGACGGGTTCGGGGCCATGCCGGCGTAAGCCGAGTCTTTAGCATCACCGTCGACTGGGCAACAACCGCTTTACCTTAGTGGGCGCCAATCGAGGGTCGATTATTGGGTCGCCTCGTCCACTAACGCATTTATTCCACGCGCTCTGACAGTCGATATTTGCGGTTGCGGCTTGTCGACGGCGCCGTGGGCTCAAGCTCGCCTTGAGCAATGAGCGCGTTGACGCGCGACCTAACCTGGGAAATTGTAAGCCCCGTGCGTTTTGCCAGCTCACGCGTCCCCAGCTCGCCGTAGTGTTTGAGTGCCGTCACAATTAAGCCTCCGCCATGATCGACCGGCTCGATCTTTGAACGGTAAAGTACGACCTTGAACCGATCGAACCCCGGGCAGAACAGGGGCTCGGCCAGACCATGCGCGCGCATGGCATCGATCATCATCGGGATGCCCGAGCCATTGCCCTCAGCCGGCGAACCTGCGCCATCCGGAAGCGGGACAATCGACATGAGTTTCACGAGCGTCGCGTTACGGCATCGGGAGCTGCCGTCAAACAAGTTCTCTCGAGTCTTTCCCCCGTAAAGGCCGCCAGGATTCGTCACCTCGACACGATCGTCAAAGACGTCGACGGCGATCGATTGCCCACAGAACCGATCCCCGTATTCCCTGTGGATAACCGCGTTGGCGACTGCCTCGCGCAGGACCTCCTCGGGGATCTCCAGCGAGTCGATACGCGAGACGCCTTGGACGGTCGAGATGCGGCGCAGGTTTTTGGCGACAGCTGCGACGGCATCCGAAATCATCTCGCCCAGGGTGCCCTCGCAGACTGTGCGGTCCATAAACCTTAGTGGCCCCGCAGCTCCCTTTTGAGTTCCCACGTGGACAGCCACATCAATGAAGAGCTTGGGATAGAACTGCTGAGGGTAAACGCCCGCGGCAAGGAGGCCGGCCTTGGTAACATTGCCCTGGAAGTCGAGGAAATTCAGACGCTCCATCTTTGTCTTCTTGTCCGCCGCACCGCGCATCGCTCGAGGCGTCAGCGAATAGGCACGCTCTATCGTGCGGTCGACCATCGACTCGTCGAGATCGCCCACACTCGTACCGGGCACCGCATCGCGATCGCTAGGACTCGTCCGTTCATATGACGACAGTGCCAAAACCTCGGTCGACGAAAGCGTGACATCTTTGTCATCGATGCGTTTGTAGCTGCCACCTTGAGCGCCCCGCTCCATGACATAGCAAGGCTTGCTCGACGGGTCGAGCTCCTCAATCGTGATGACCAGAACCACGGTGCCCTGGAGCTCCACGCGCTCAATGGTGTATTTGGGCGGATTGGCCAGCTTTCCACGACCGCCGGCATCGCCCATGCCCGCCACGAATTGGTTGAGCACTTTCTCGGTCTCAAAGTTTGTAACTGGGACAAAACCCGCGTGCTCGCTCACTCCGAGTACGATGATGCCGCCGGCGGTGTTTGCGAAAGCGCTGACCGTTTCCCATACGTCGCGGGAAAGTGTCGTGGCGCTCTCCTTGACCTCGACGTTAAGATCGTCCGAGCCCATGCGCCTTAAAGACTCGAGCAGACCGGTCAGTTCGTTTTCGTTCATCTGCACGTCCTTTCGCTCGGTTCTGCGAAGAATGCCGCGGATAGATTTCCCTCGTCTCTCAGTTATCTCTCGTAATTATCTCTCATCTTTCTGTTATCTCTCATATTAGAGATGAGTGAGAGATGAAAGATAAGATGTCTGTCATCTGTTTCATTTAAACATGTTGTTGCTGGTAAAACAATCTATATTGAGACAATACCATGGTTGCCCGTCTCTTTGCAGCATTGTTATCTCTCATATTTATCTCTCATCTATCTGTTATCTCTCGTATTAGAGACGAATGAGATATGAGAGTTGTGCGGGCGGCGGATGAGCGTGGATTATGAACGGTCGGATATCGAGAGTGGATATTTGGACGGTTTTTGGGCTTTTGGCGGCCGATTTCGTCCGAAAATCCACGCTCATTCGGCATGCGTCCGGAAATCCACGCTCGTGTGTCCGAAAATCCACGCTCGTGCGGCAGATTGGTCGAAGGCCCCATATGGGTATACTCTCGGGGATTCGACTCGATTCGCCCCCGCTGGGGCGTCAAAGGAGACTGCATATGCTCACCACCTCAACCGACCCGCGCGCCGCTGCCGCCGCACTGCTGGTGCCCGGCACCACCTGCCACGGCTTTGCCGTCGAGCGCCGCGAGACCGTGCCCGAGCTCGACTCGGACGCCTACGTGCTGCGCCACGCCGCATCGGGCGCGCGCCTGCTGTACCTGGCGTGCGACGACGAGAACAAGGCTTTTGCCATTGGCTTTAAGACGCCGCCGGCCGATTCCACCGGCGTGTTCCATATTCTTGAGCACTCGGTGTTGTGCGGATCGGCTAAGTTCCCCGTCAAGGAGCCATTTGTCGATCTGATCAAGAGCTCCATGCAGACGTTCCTCAACGCCATGACCTACCCCGACAAGACCATCTACCCCGTCGCCACCACCAACGAGCAGGATCTGTACAACCTGATGGACGTGTACCTGGACGCGGTGTTCAACCCGGCCATCTATACCAAGCCCACCATTTTTGAGCAGGAGGGCTGGCACTACGAGCTAGACCTGCCGGAGGACGTCGAAGGCGGCGACAGCTCCGCGAGCCTGCGCGAGGGCACGCTGCACTATAACGGCGTGGTGTTCAACGAGATGAAGGGCGCGCTGTCCGACCCCATGAGCGTGCTGGACGACGCCGTCAACGCCGCGCTCTATCCCGACACCGCCTATGCGCACGAGAGCGGCGGTGACCCGCGCGCGATTCCCGCGCTCACCTACGAGCAGTTCTTGGACACGCACGCGCGCCACTACAATCCTTCCAACTCTTATATAACGCTCTACGGCGACCTAGATGTGGACCGCGCCCTTGCCTTTTTGGACGAGCGCTATCTGTCGCAGTCGAGTGCCGCAAGCCGTCGCATGGACGCCGCCGTTGCCGCCGGCGAGGACCCGTCCGCGCTGGCGCCCAATCCGCTGGACGTGCAGGCGCCTGCGACCTGCGAGTATAAGCGCGTCGAGATGGCCACCACGCCCGAGAACGCCCTGGTGGGCCTGGGCCTGGTACTGGGCAGCGCGCTCGACCGCAAGCGTACGATCGCGGCGGATATCCTGTTCGAGACGCTGCTGGGCTCCAACGAAGCGCCGGTTAAGAAGGCCATTCTGGCCGCCGGCCTGGGCGGCAACGTGGTGAGCTACACCGCGGCCGAGAGCCTGCAGCCCTACGAGCTCATCATGCTGCAAAACGCGCAGCCCGGCGTGGCGCGCGAGCTGCGTCGTGTGTTCCAGAACGCCTGCCGCGACCTGTGCGAACACGGCGTTCCGCGCGAGCGCCTGGAAGCCATTATCAGCAGCAACGAATACGACCTGCGCCAGCGCGACTACGGTATCGCCGACGGCGTGGCCATTGCGTGCGACGCGCTGAGCACCTGGCTCTACGATGACGACGCCGCGACGCTGGCGCTCAAGTACGGCCCGGTGTACGAGGAGCTTCGTAGCGAGCTGGACGGCAGCTATTTTGAGGACCTGCTGCGCGAGCTGGTGCTGGAAAACGACCACATGGCACTGGTCGAGCTGGTGCCGGTGGACGCCGCCGAGGGTTCGGAGGGTGCCGAGGCCGCCGAGCTGGCAGCCAAGCGCGATGCCATGACCGATGCCGAGCTGGCCGACGTGGTCGAGCGCACGGCCGCGCTGCGTGCCGCGCAGGAGGCAGAAGACACGCCCGAGGCCAAGGCCACGCTGCCGCGCCTGCGCGTGTCCGACATTGGCGAGGCGCGCCCCGAGCCGCCGCTGGTCGTAGACACGACCACGCCCATCCCCTGCCTGCGCCACGACATCCCCACCAACCGCCTGGCCTATGCCATGCAGTATTTCGACCTGGGATGCGTCGCGTTTGAGGACCTGCCCTACGTGACGCTGCTCTGCCGCCTGCTCAAACAGCTGCCCACGAGCGAGCACTCGGCCGAGGAGCTCGACAACCTGCTCGCCGGCAAGCTGGGCTTTTTGAGCTTTACGACCGAGGTCATGACGCAGCCCGAAGTGGACGGCGTGCGCCCCTACCTGCTGGTGAGCGCCGGCGCCCTGTCCGAGAAGATCGATGCGCTGGCGAGCCTGCCGCGCGAGGTATGGTCGAGCACGCTTTTGGCAGATGCCGACGCCGACCGCGTGCGCGACGTGCTCACGCAGATTCGCATTGGGCTTGAGCAGGGCTTTATCAACAACGGCCACTCGGCGGCGCTCGGTCGCGCGATGAGCTACAGCTCGCCTTCGGCCGTGGTTCGTGAGCAGCTCTCGGGCGTGGACTTCTACCTGTTCCTGCGCGATTTGCTCGAGCACTTTGACGAGCGCCTGGACGGCCTGCGCGCCAAGCTTGCCGAGCTGGCAGACCGCATCTTTGTGGCCGATGGCTGCATGGCGAGCTTTACCGGCAGCGACGAGGACTTTGACGCGTACTGGGATGCCGCGGGTAACCTGGGGCTTGGCGCGGGCGACGGCGCCGATGCCGGCCGCGACGCGCTCGTGGTGCCGACGCCGTGCAATCGCCACGAGGCTTTTGTCATCCCCAGCGACATCTGCTTTGCGGCAAGCGCGTGCGACCCGCGTCGCCTAGGCATTGACGTGACAGGCGCTTGGGCCGTGGCTGCCAACGCGCTCTCCTACGATTACCTGTGGAACGAGATTCGCGTGAAGGGCGGTGCATACGGCTGCGGATTCCGCGCAGCCGGCGAGCGCCAGACGGCGTTCTACACCTACCGCGACCCGGCAATCGATCCCTCGATTGAGCGCGTGGCGCGCGCGGGTGCATGGCTTGGCAGCTTTGAGCCCGACGAAGCCGCCTTTGAGGGCTTTATCGTGAGCTGCGTGAGCGGCATGGACGCGCCGGTGAAGCCGTACGCGCTCACCAAGCGCCGCAACACGACCTACCTGGCCGGGCTCGATCCGCATGCGCGCGAGGAGCGTCGCGCCCAGATGCTCGCCGCCACGCCCGGTGAGCTGCGCTCGCTCGGCACCGACGTGACGCGCATCGCAGCCGAGTCGCCCACCTGCGTCTTTGGCGGCCGCGACGTCATCGCCAAGAGCAACGCCAACTTCAACGTAGTCGACCTGCTGGGCTAGCCACAGCAAGCAAAACCACCACAAAGGGGACAGGCACCTTTGTGGTGGTTTCGACATTTGCCCAGATAAAACCTGCCAAAATAAACCTGTCCCTTTTTGGTAGGTTTGGGAGAGGGGGCTGGAATGGATAAGGCTGAGTTGCGGCGGGCGGTGATTGCTCGGCGCGATGCTCTTGATTTGGACTTGCGGGCAGCGAAGTCTGCTGATATCTGTGCACGGCTGGTTGAGCTGCTGGGCCGCTTGGATGCCGCGGCGCCGCGCACCGTTGCCGTCTATGCCGCGATGGGTTCCGAGGCAGACCCTGCCGCGTTTGCCGCTGCGGCCGCCGCGCGCGGCTGGCGCGCAGCCTATCCGTGCATGCTCTCGGCAGCCGAAGCCGCAGCTTGTGGCCAGCGTATGTGCATGCGGGCAGTTGCCGCCGACGATGCGTCCGCGGCTCCGTTTATCACTCATCCCACGCGAGCCTTCGCTGCCGCGGACATCGGCAGCAACCGCTTCCCCATCGTGCCTGCCGAAGCACTCGACATGATTGTTGTGCCGCTCGTGGCCTTCGACCAAACCGGCGCGCGCCTGGGCTACGGCGGCGGCTGCTACGACCGTTACCTGTCCATGCTCTCGCCCGCATGTCAAATCGTCGGCATCGCCTTTGACGAACAGCGCATCGACCACGTCCCCACCGACGTCCACGACCTGCCGCTGCCCAACATCGTCAGCGCCTAAATGTCGTTGTATCGCACCCGCAAGATAAGCGTGGAAAAACTCCCACTTTGGGACTGTTCGGGGGCAAAAAACGGGAGATTATCCACGCTCATTATTCAAACGTCCGATAATCCACGCTCGTATGTCTGAAAATCCACGCTCAATCAACGCGCGTCCAGATTTCCGCGCTCGTGTGTCCGATTATCCACGCTCGTGCAGCTTAACGCCCCGCAACCGCCTCAACATGCACGCGGCACGCCGGCAACTTTGAGCTTGCGATCGAGCTTTGCCGGATCCCTCAGATCATCCCAGCACAAGCGCACGATCCTGCAGTTATCAAGCAGCGAAAGCCTCGACTCGCGCTGGCGCTCATCAAACTGCGCCTTTGCGAGCTTGCCCTCCTCCGCTGCCTTCTCGCTTTTAACGAATCCGTCAAATTCCCCGATGATCAGCCGATCTTCCACGCGCCACAAGTAGTCGACGCGATACGGCCGTCCCGGCTCAACCGGGTCGAACAGCTCAATTTGCAGCTCCGGCGTCTGCCAGCCGCGCTCGATCATCAGGGCGCGCGCCTTGGACTCGCCACCGCTTTCCGACAGGCCATCGGCATACCGTGCAACCCTGCGCGCCGTCACAACACCGCGACGATTTAAGCCAAGCTTGTTGACTGCCTCAACGAGATGCTCCTTCGACAACAGCTGCTCATGAAGCGCCGAGTCCGCAATGATCAGTCCCTCGACAAACGATGCATCGACCAGGCAATCCGTAATCGTTTGATCGATATCGGTCACGGCAATGTCCATCTGGGTGGCCCGTGTTTGACGAACATAACGATGGCGAACGACCTGAGAGCCCGGCGTCGTTGATTGTGCCGGTGCCACGGCGATATGGATGTGCGTCAAATTGGCATGCGAAACCGAAAGGCCATAGATAACAGCCGCCGTATAGGAGCAAAACGTCCAGTCGGGATGCTTTTGCGCAAGGGCCCGCACCCGATGCAGATAACGCTGTCGAAACTTGAGTTCGGACCAATATTCCGGACGCGCATACAGCCCTGGCATGACCGCCTCTAGACTTCCCGCCGCCACCCGTCGCTCAATCTGCTTTGCCTCCGCCGCAGTTCGCGCGTACACGCAGCTCATCTGCTGTTCGCATGCCTTAATGTGACCTGCAAGTCTTTGATTCGCCGTCATGTTTGCCATGTCGCCTCCAAACTCTTGGAACGGCGCCAACGTACCAGACGGTTTCATGCGAAGTCTGACCAAATGCTGTCCAGCAGCTGACCAAATGCTTGACGGTTTTGGACGTTTTAGGCCAATGCTCTATATCTGCAGGTAGAGCGGTTGTCCAGAGGTCCCTGTCTCCACATCTTTATGCCTCAAAAGCCGTCGATTTCCTTAAAAGAAAATATGCTGTGGCTCGAAACTACCTAGTTTGCGATGCTGTCCGTAAACACTCGACGCGTGGTGCTGCCGCCTACGACAGCCGCAGAAAAATCGAGCGTGGAAAATCTCCCACTTTGGGCCTGTTCCTCGACCAAAAGTGGGAGATTATCCACGCTCATTCAACATGCATCCGATTATCCACGCTCGTGTGTCCGATTATCCACGCTCGTCGCGTAGCGGCCACGGTAACCGCCGCAGCCACAGCCACGACAGCGGCCTAGTGCTCTTCGCCGGCGCGAGCCAGGTCGTAGGGCGTGGTCTGGTAGACGTAGTAGTTGAGCCAGTTGGTGTAGAGCAGCTGAGCCTGGCTGCGCCAGACGTTGCGCGGCTCGGCGGTGGGATCGTCGCCCGGGAAGTAATGCGCCGGCACCTGAGGGTTGAGCCCGCGCTTCACGTCGCGCTCGTACTCCAGGCGCAGCGTGTCGGTATCGTACTCGGGATGGCCAAAGACAAAAAAGCGGCGGCTGTCGGTCGACTTGACGATATACAGGCCTACCTCGTCGGACACGGCCACGACTTCAAGCTGCGGCTCGGCCTCCACGTCCTCGCGGCGCACATCGGTGTTGCGCGAATGCACGGCATAGAAGCGGTCGTCAAAGCCGCGGACCAGCGGGCTTTGCGGCTTCACCAGATAATGCTCAAATACGCCGCTCGCCTTTGCCGGCAGGTCGTACTTCTGGATACCGTAATGATGGTAGAGCCCCGCCTGCGCGCCCCAACAAATGTGCAGCGTGGAGTGCACGTGCGTGGTGGACCAATCCATGATCTGGCAGAGCTCGGGCCAGTAGTCGACCTCCTCGAACGGCATCTGCTCCACCGGCGCGCCCGTGATGATCAGGCCGTCGTAGTGGATGTCGCGGATGTCGTCGAACGTGCGGTAGAACGTCTCCAGGTGGCCGGCGCTCACGTGCGTGGCCTCGTGCGTCTTGGTGCGCAGCAGGTCCACCTCCACCTGCAACGGCGTGTTGGAGAGTTTGCGCATAATCTGCGTCTCGGTGGCGATCTTGGTGGGCATGAGGTTGAGGATGAGCACACGCAGCGGACGGATGTCCTGGTGCAGCGCGCGGTACTCGGTCATGACAAAGATGTTCTCGCTCTCGAGCTGCGCGGCGGCAGGGAGGGCGTCGGGGATGCGAATGGGCATGGATGCTCCTTACGAGTCAGTTGCAGCTATGGTACAACGAGCGGCCCCATCCGCGCGAGCACATCGCCCGGCGATGTCGCCAGCGGCCCAAATCACTCCAAAAGTAGAGATTAAAGCATGTCCCAAAAATCTACTTCGCTTTAGCTTAGCAAAGTGACAGCAGGACGCTACAATGGTTCGATGCGAGAAACTCGGCCGAAAGGATACATATATGTACCAGACGCGTAAGATCGGTGTGGTCGGCCAGGGCCACGTAGGAGCACATGTCGCCAACAGCCTGCTTATGCAAGGCATTGCCGATGAGCTGTACCTGTGCGATATCAACGAGGCCAAGGTGACGTCCGAGGTCCAGGACCTACGCGACTCCCTTTCGTTTGTCCCGTACAACACCAAGATCGTCAACTGCTACGACCACTACGAGGAGCTTGCCTGCTGCGACGTCATCGTCAACGCCGCCGGCAAGGTTGCGCTGGCCGCTGGCAACCGCGACGGCGAGCTGTTCTTTACCACCGACGCCGCCCGCACCTTTGCCAAGCGCATCGTCGACGCCGGCTTTGACGGCATCTTCGTGAGCATCTCCAACCCCTGCGACGTCGTGTGCACCGAGCTGTGGCACCTGACCGGCTACGATCCCAAGAAGATCATCGGCTCGGGCTGCGGCCTGGACTCCGCCCGCCTGCGCACCGAGATCTCCAAGAAGGTCGGTGTGAGCCCCAAGTCTATCGACGCCTACATGATCGGCGAGCACGGCTTTAGCCAGCTGGCCGCCTTTAAGGCCGCAACCATCGCCGGCAAGAGCCTTAACGAACTTCAGGCCGAGAACCCCGACAAGTATGCCTTCGACCACATGGAGATCGAGGAGCTCGCACGCAAGGGCGGCTACGTAACCTACCAGGGCAAGCAGTGCACCGAGTACGCCGTCGCCAACTCCGCCGCACGCGTCTGCGCCGCCGTGCTGCACAACGAGCACGCCGTGCTTTCGGCCTCCACGCTTATGACCGGCCAGTATGGCGAGGAGGGCATCTTTACCTCCCTGCCGTGCGTGATCGGTGCCGAGGGCGTCGAGGAGGTCTACACGCTCGACCTGTCCGAGTACGAGCTCGAGGGCTTCCACAAGAGCTGCCAGCACATCCGCGACAACATCGCCCAACTCGACTGGTGGGACGCCGAGGCCTACGACGCGAAGTAGTCCGCCGCTTGCCGCGACACCTCGCTCATACGGATGCCATGCAAAGCGGGCCACGCCGGAAACCCACCGGCGCGGCCCGCTTTTTACGCACGCTGTTCGCTTGCGAATCGAAGGTGAATACTTTTCCCGGTACCTAGTACTGCTCGATGCCCATATAACGACGAACCTCGGGGCTGTGGTCAAACACCTTGCCGCGGGCGGCGCGCAGCTCGCAGCTCATGTTGTAGAAGAAGATCGGCTCCAGGTACGAACGCACGCTGGCAGGCACGTCGCCCACGCCGTACTCGAGTGCGTCGAGCACCATGATCGTGTCGGTGTGCGTGTTGAGGAACGCCAGCGCGCGCTCCTCCATGGGGCGGCACTCGCCCGATCCGAGCTGCACAAAGTAGAACACGCCGGGCTCGGTGGCCTCAAACGGGCCGTGGAAATACTCGCCGGAGTGGATATAGCAGCAGTGCTGCCACTGCATCTCCATGAGCGAGCAAATCGCCATGGCGTAGGTCTGGCTAAAGTTGGGGCCGGAGCCCAGGATGTAGAAGAACTTGTGCTGCTGGCAGAGCTCGGCAAAACGGGCGCCCAGCTCGGCGTTGACCTTCTCGCGCGCGGCGGGCAGCAGCGCATCCATCTGCTTAAGGCCTTCATACATGTCGGCGAGCGCCTCGTAACCCTCCTGCTGGTCGAGCAACTCGGCGGCGATCAGAGCGCCGATGCCCTGCGGCACCTCGGCCTGTGACACGCCCTCGCCCCACGGATAGACCCAGGTGGTCCACTTGCCGTTATCGATCTTGGAGCCCTCGCAGTCGGTGAGGGCAACGACCTCGGCACCGGCTGCCAGCGCCATCTCGCAGCCATCAACGACCTCCTGCGTGTTGCCGCTGTGGCTGCAGGCAATAACGAGCGACTTCTCGCCAAGGCTCTTAGGGGCCATCAGGCAAAACTCGCGTGCCGTGTAGACCGTCGAGGTAAACGTGGTGGCCTCGCGCTTGAGCAGCTCGTTGGCCGGCATCAGGTCGATCATCGAACCGCCGCAAGCGATCCAAAAGACATTCTCAATCTTGCCCTTGCGCTCGATGATTTCCTGAATCAGATCGTGTGCGTTCACGGTGACGCTCCTCCTTGTGTGGCGGCTTTGGATGACGGCAGCTCGTACCTGCTGTCGTTCTATGTTGTCCTATTTATAGCACGCACGACGACGCTCGTGAAGCCATTTCGCCAAACTTGTTCTATGTTGTTCTATCTGTGGATGTTAGATGTCGAACACGTAGCGCGAACCCACGATCTTTTGGCGTCCGAGCAGCAAGGGCCGCTCGTCCGCATCGGTAAAGTACGCCTCCATATAGAAGAGCGGCTCGCCGACCGGCACCTCCAACAGCGGGGCCGCCTGAGCATCGGCAAGCGCAATCTCCACGGTGCAAGGGTCGGACTTGAGCGGTGCGCGGCCCGAATGCTCGGCAACGAGCGCAAAGATCGAGTTATCGGCGAGGTCCTTATCGGCAAGTGTCTGCAGATAGGGATGGTCAGCCAGCACAAAGGCGTTGTTCTCGAGCATGACGGGCACGCCATCTGCCGTGCGCACGCGCTCGACCACGATGAGCTCGCAGCCGGGTTCCACCCCAAAAAACGCCGCATCCTCACGCGTCGCCGCAACCACCGTGCGCGACACCAGGCGCGCTCCGGCCACCATGTCGTTGGCGGCGCAACCCTCGGAAAAGCTCTGAACGTCGCCCTTCTGGCGAATCTTGCGCTTGAGCTTGGGAGCGCACACAAAGGTGCCCCTCCCCTGCTGGCGGTTGAGATAGCCCGCACGCGACAGCTCCTCGATGGCGCGGCGCACGGTGACGCGACCCACGCCGTAGGACTTCGCGAGCTCCATCTCGGAAGGAATGCACGAGCCGGCTGTGTACACGCCGCGCGCGATCTCGCCCTTTAGGTCGTCCATAACCTGCTGGTACAGAGGCACGGCGGAAACCTCGGCGCGCTCAGAACGTTCGGTCTTGTTATCGGTTGCCATCGTTACGCTCCATCCCGCGCATGCTCGGACTCAAATTCTTCAATCGCCGCCATAAACTGCTCGCCAAAGGCGTCGGCCTTTTTCTCGCCGATGCCGTTGACCTGGATCAGCTCGTCGCGCGTCTGTGGACGCAGGCGGCACAGACCGCGCAGGGCCTTGTCGGAGAAGACCATGTACGGCGCCATCTCCAGCTCGGTCGAGATTTCCTTGCGCAGGACGCGCAGACGCTCGAACAGCTCGGCATCGTCGCCCACGCGCGGGCGCTGGTCCAGCTCGGCCTCCTCGCGCAGCAGGTCCACCGCACGGCGAGCGCGGGCCGAGGTCTTGCGCTTGGACGCGCGGCGCTTAACGGTAAAGGCAAACGCCTCGTCCTCGACCTCGCCGGCACGCGGACCCAGGCCCACAACCGGGTACTGCCCCTGCGAGGTGGCCAAATAACCGCGGCCGCACAGCTGGCCGATGATATCCTTGATGCGCCCAACCGATTCGCTCGAAAGCTCGCCATAGCCGCGATCCTCGTCCAGATGCATCTGGCGAATGCGCTCGGTGTTGCCGCCGTGGAGCACGTCGGCGATGAGCGACTTGCCAAAGCGCATGGGGCGCGTGGCCACATAGCGCACGGTGGCGCGGGCCATATCGGTGACGTCCTCGACCTCGAACTGCGTAAGGCAGTTGCTGCAGTTGCCGCAGCCCTCGGCCTCGTCCGTGGCGGTGCTGCCCGCACCAGCCGCTGCCGCATGCTCGGCCGCGGCCTCGTCGCCAAAGTAGCGCAGCATGTATTCGCGCAGGCAGCCGGTGGTATTGCAGTAGCCCTCCATCTGGCTGAGCAGACGATATCGATTCTGGAGCGCCCACGCGCGCTGCTCGTCGTCGAGCGCCTCGTCGGCCGCATCGCCGCGGTCGATCAAAAAACGACGCATGCGAAAATCGTTGCCGTTCCACAGCAGGTGGCAGCTGGCCGGGTCGCCATCGCGACCGGCGCGGCCCGCCTCCTGGTAGTAGGCCTCGATGCTCTCGGGCACGTTGTTGTGAATCACGTAGCGCACGTTGGGCTTGTCGATGCCCATGCCAAAGGCGTTAGTGGCAACCATCACCTGGATGTCGTCGTCGATAAAGGCACGCTGACTCTGGCGGCGGGCGTCATTGCCCATGCCGGCATGGTAGCGGCCCACGCGAATGCCGCTGGGGCCCAGCGCCTCGGCAAGCTCACCTGCCAGCTCATCGACGGTCTTGCGGGTCGAGCAGTACACGATGCCGCTCTCGCTCGAATGCGCGATTACGTAGTCGCGCACCCACGCGGATTTGGCCTTGTCGCCCATCTCCTCGCAGCCAAAGTAGAGGTTCTTGCGGTCGAAACCCGTCACGACGGTAGCCGGGTCGCGCAGGCCGAGCATCTGCTGAATGTCCGCACGCACGCGCTCGGTCGCCGTGGCGGTAAAGGCCGCCACGATGGGGCGCTGCGGCAGAGAATCGATGAACTCGCGAATCTGCAGGTAGGCGGGTCGAAAATCCTGGCCCCATTGACTCACGCAGTGAGCCTCGTCAATGGCCACGAGCGGCACGCCAATGCCGCCGTCCGCCGCGGCCTCCTGCGCAAAGGCTAAAAAGCGCGGCTCGAGCAGGCGCTCGGGCGCCACGTACATAAGCTGGTAGCGGCCCTCGCGCGCCCGCTTGAGCACGGTATTTTGCTGGGCCGGAGTAAGGCTGGAGTTGAGATAGCTGGGTCGCGCGCCCGCCGCGAGCAGCGCACGGGTCTGGTCCTCCATAAGGGAGAGCAACGGACTCACCACAAAGGTGATGCCGGGCAGCATGAGCGCGGGCACCTGGTAGCAAATGGACTTGCCGGCGCCTGTGGGCATAACGCCCAGCGCATCGCGACCGGCAAGAATCGCATCGACCATACGGTCCTGCCCCGGGCGAAACGAGGTGTAGCCAAAATAGGCGCCGAGCGTGTCGATCGCCATCTGCTGCATGCTATCGGTCATGGTTTCCTAACGTCAGAATCATCTGCCGCCGATTATACGCCGCCACGCGGACCAGTGCCGCACGGCTACCGGCCACGGGCAATACGATCCAAGGCGGATGAGCGTGGAAACGTCGCTGGTTGAGCATGAGTCAGCGAAAACGCCCCTAAGCGAGCAAGGTGACGTGAAAGAGGAGGGAAGCGTACTTCGGTACGCGACCGACGATTGAACGTCAGATTGCCGCCTAGGGGCGTTTGCAGCGTCGACCGGTCCGTCGTTCGTTAGAACGACGGAACAAAACTTCTGATCATGCCGCCGAAGTTGAAAGGCAGATTGCCGCTCTGGCGGGCTTGCAGCGTCGAGCCGTTGCGCGGTTTGGAAAACCGCGCAACTAGAGCTACATCACCATAACGTAGCGCGATCCCACGTAGTACTGCTTACCCATCAGGACCGGCTCGCCATTGGGGCCGATAAAGCCGGCACGCAGATTGAGCAGTGGATCGTGCGGAGCAATGCCCAACTCGGCCGCTTGCTCGGCGTTAGCGCGAACGGCCTCGACCGTACGGTAGCCAACCGAGACAATCGGCGTTCCGCCAACACGCTCGACCTCGGCAAAAATCGACTTGTCCTCAAGATCGGCCGTCAACAGCTCACGGTATGTATCAAACGGCACAAAGATGTTTTCCTCAAAGATGGGCTCGCCGTCGGCCGTACGCACGCGCTTAATGTGCAGTAGCAGCGCGTCCTTCTGCAGGCCAAAGAACTCCATCTCGTTTTGACGTGCCGGCACAATCTGGCGATCGACCACGTGTGCACCCGCCTTCATGTCATTGTCGGCACACAGCGCGGTAAACGTCTGCAGCGTCGAGGCGTGGAACTGGCGGTTGATGTGCGGCGTGGAGACAAAGGTGCCGCGGCCCTGCTGCTTAACCAGGTAGCCATCGGAGCACAGCTCCTCAACGGCGCGACGCACCGTAATGCGGCTTACCTCGTACTGCTCGGCAAGCTCAAGCTCGGACGGGATACGCTCCTTGGGTGCATAAACACCTTTCTCGATCGCATCCTTGATTTCGTCGTAAATCTGCTGGTAAAGTGGTGCATTTTTGGGTGCGGGCATATCTGATCACTCTTATCAAAATAGCGAAATAACTAATACGTATATAACGTCTTTTTATATGTTATCTCAGTTTGATAAAACGATACACCACATACAGCAAATCCTTACTTGCCGTCGTCCTGCTGCAGACTGTCCTGCTCGCTGAGGCGCGCCTGCCTGCTGGCCATGCGCGCGGGCTTGTCGGGATCGGGTACGGCCGTGGGCATGGGCTCGTCGACATGACCGCCCCACCAGCCGCCCACGAAGTTGAGCGTGTGGAACACATTGATCACGGCGCCGGGATCAATATCGCACACCAGCTTGATAATGTCCTGGCTCTCGTAGGTCGAGACAACGGCGTGCAGCAGATACATCTTTTCGCGGCTGTATCCGCCAATGACCTCGGCGCAGCTAATGCCATGCTGAAAATGGTCAACATAGGCTGTCATGACCTCGTCTGCCTTGCGTGTCGTGATCTGCAGCGTCACACGGTCGTAGCGTCGGTAGAAACTGTCGATGGTCTTGGTCGAAATAAACTGGAACACGATGGAATACGCCGCATTGTCCCAGCCAAACATAAAGCCAAAGATCGCCAGGATAGCGCAGTTAAAGCCAAAGATGACGCCCCAGATGGTCTTGCCTGTATGGTTGGAAACCCACAGCGCGATAAAGTCGGTGCCGCCGGTGGATGCGCCGGACTTAAGCGCGATGGCGGCGCCCAGGCCCGAGACCACGCCGCCAAAGATGATGAGCATGATCTTGTCGCCCAAAAACGGGGCGAAGTGAAAGATGTTGAGGAACAGCGACGAGAGCATGACCTGCATCATCGAGAAGATGACGAAGCGCTTGCTGATGCCGCTCCAGCAAAGGAGCGCCACGGGGATGTTGAGCGCGAGCATGCCGAGCGAGATGTCGATATGAACGCCGCCGAGCGAGGTGACGCGATCGAGCAGGACCGCGACGCCGGTGAGGCCGCTCGGAAGCAGGCCGGCGGGGCGAATGAACGCCTGAATCAGAAATGTCTGGAGAACGGCGGAGATGGTGACCGCCACGGCAGTAATGGCGCGGCGGACGATGGTGAGACGGCCGAGCACGAGCACGCGGTCCGTGAGCTGATCGATGGCGTTCGCCACGTAGGCTCCTTTCGAAGGCAGATGTAATTGTGGGGCATGCCGGCGATTGTAGCATGGAGCGCGAGAGGGCGCTTCAATTCACCCTCTCTCGACAACCAAAACGAGCCAGCAGCTCCCCAACCAAAGAGCCAAATTCTAAGTGAGTAGACTTTTCGCGATCTACCAAGCGCACTCAAAACAGCCACCTCTCCGACCTGCGGTTTTACTAAGGCAGATACGCTTTGTGCTCGGCATGTGCCAAAAAGTCTACTCACTTAGTCCGAGTCGAAGCCAAACGGATCTAAATCGAAGCCAAAATGAGCCAATCCACCGCAAGAGACGTGTGAATCCGCACTTCTTGCGGCGAATTGACGCTACAAAGCGGTCAGAATGTCGGCGAGGTTGTCGATGACGGCGTCGGCTCCCGTTTGGTCCAGGTTAACGCCCTCGTGCGGACGCAGTGCCAGGACGCGCGCGCCGGAGCGCTTGCCGGCCTCGATGCCCAAAGGCGAGTCCTCGATAACCAGGCACTCGGTAGGCTCCACACCCAGCGCCTCCATGGCACGCAGGTAGATCTCGGGGTCGGGCTTAAATGCACTGCACTCGTGACCGCTGATGGTGTAGTCCAGCACGTCGGTGATACCGGCAATCTCCACCAGCTCGTCAATGAGCTCGCGATAGGACGAGCTCGCGATGGCACACTTGACGCCGCGCTCGTGCAGCTCACGCATCACCGGCTCCGTCTGCTCGTTGAGTAGCTCGGCATACGGAACGGGATGGTCCGGGCTGTAGACCTGCTTGTACTCCACGCGCAGGCGCTCGCGCAGCTCAACATCGTCGGGCACCAGCGCCTCCCAAATGGCGGGCTCGTTAGACCCCGAAAGATCGGGGATCTCGTCAAAGTGGAACCCCTTCTCTTCCATAAACGCCACGCGGCGACGGTTGTAGAACCACTCAGTATCGACCAGCACGCCGTCCATATCAAACAGCACCGCCTTGATCATACGCATCTCCTCCCACCTGCCAAAAAGGGACAGGTTTATTTTGGTAGGTTTTATCTGGTGTTTTGCGACGCGACAGACACGCCCCCAAAGCAAAAAGGGGACGGGGCGCAAACCCCATCCCCTCTCAATCAACCCGTAAGGTCTACTTACTTGTGATTAGTAGGAAAGCTTCCACATGTAGCGACGCATGGTCAGCGGGTGCTGACGGGCCTCGGCGATCTGGTTGCCGTACTCGCGCATAACGGCGAGGTGCAGCAGCGGGTTGAAGTAGGTGACGACGCTCGCGGGCACGGCGTCAGCCAGGCCGTAGTCCTTGGAGTCGATCAGAGCGACCTTGGCGCCCATGCGCTCAAGGAAGGTGAGGGCGCGAGCGTCCATCGGACGGGTAGCACCATCGGACATGAAGAAGACGTAGGGCTTACCCTCGGTGGAAACCTCGAACGGGCCGTGGAAGTACTCGCCGGTGTTGTAGGCGGCGGCGTCGATCCACTGCATCTCGGTGAACAGGAAGGCGGCGTGAGAATAAGCCATCTTCTCGGAGGCACCGGAGGCCATGAAGTAGATCATCTTGTCGTCCTTGAAGTCCTCGGCGAACTTCTTGGCGAGCTTCTTGCAGGACTGAGCAGCGTTCTCGCAGAGCTCAAAGACGTTGGTGAGGCCGGTGATCATGTCCTCGTAGTGGTCATAGCCCTCGGTCTGCTGAAGAATCTCGAGAGCAAGAGCGATGGCGTAGCCGGGCTTCTCGCACTTGGCAGCGAAGTTGGCGTGGAAGCCGTGAACGATGACGTGGTCGGCGTCGACGGTCAGAGCGGAGCCAGCCTTGTTGGTGAGGGAGACGACCGGGCAGTTGTGCTTCTTGGCAGTCTTGTTGGCCTCGACGGTCTCGGGCGTGGAACCACCGAGGGAGCAGGTGATCACGAAGGTGTGCTCGTTGACCCAGGAAGGCGTGTCGTAGTTGAACTCGTTAGCGGTGAAGATCTGAACGTTCAGCTTGTCCGTGTTGTTGGCCAGGAAGTACTTGGCGGGGTAAAGGTCGGACATGGAAGCACCGCAGCCGACGAAAGCGACGCTGTGAATCTCGTGGTTGGACAGGACGTCAGCGACGATCTGCTTAGGGAGGTTAAGGTCGATCTCGTACATCTGACACATTCCTTTCGATTTGTTGCGGCGCCACATTGCCGGACGCTCGCAGGGTTACCGTGGTTAGGACCGAGTCGCCGGCCCGTTGAGGATGTGACAAAGGAACTGTCCCTTTGTCACATGTTAGGGATGGAAGCCTGCCTGGGGTATGGGATGCCAGGCAGGCCCCCGGGGGAAGCATTGGGTCGCGACTAGGCCAGGATGCCGGCCGCGGAGAGGGCGATGCCGCCCACAATGGCGATCACGAGAAGCCAACCGGTGTTGACGTTCTTCTTGATGAGCCAGTACATAAGGCCGGTGAGGCCGAGGGAGATCATCTGGGGCATCATGCCGTCCAGGATGTCCTGGATAACGACGGTACCCTCAGCGAACTGCAGCGGGGTGGTGGCGCCGATCAGTGTAGCGATCATGCCGCCCACGGACATAAGGCCCACGATGCCGCAGACATACATGAGCTTCTCCATGAGGTCGCCGCCCTGGAGCTTGCTCAGGTACTCGTGGCCACCCTGGTAGCCGATCTTGGCGGCAAACCACGTGATCAGCACGGAAGGCACGATGGAGATGAGCATGGCCAGGATCGGGCCCATGATGGAGCCCTGCTGAGCCAGCTGGACGCCCAGACCAAAGGCGATGACGCGGATGGTGCCCTGGAAGAAGGAGTCACCAATACCGGAAAGCGGACCCATGAGGGAGGTCTTGACCGCGTTGATCGAATCGGGATCGAAGTTCTCGGGATCCTTGGCGTACTCCTCCTCCATGGAGGCGGCGAGGCCTAGGACAAAAGCGCTCGTCTGCGGGGTGCAGTTGTAGAACGCCATGTGACGGTGGTAAGCCTCTTTCTTAGCAGCGAGCTGCTTGGGATCGGACTCATCCGGATAGAGGCGATCGAGCGTGGGAACCATGCCGTAGAGGAAGCCCATGTTCATCTGACGCTCGTAGTTCCAAGAGGCCTGGATGGCCCAGGAGCGCCAGAAGAACTGGCTGACCTTCTTGTTCAGGGACACGTCCTTGGTTGCGGTTGCCATAGTGTGTTCCTCCTTAGTCTTCGTCGTCTTCGAGCGGATCGTAGTCGGAATCGACACCGGCGGCTGCATGGGAACCGTTGAACTTGAAGCCCATGAAGACGACAGCCAGGCACACACCGATCAAAGCGACCGCGATGACGGACAGGTTGAGGTAAGCGGCGAGCAGGAAACCGATGAACAGGAACGGAGTCATACCCTTCTTGATCATCATGGTGAGCAGCAGGGCCAAGCCGTAGGCGGTCATGATCTTGGTCGAAACGTTAAGACCAGTGGACAGCCACTCGGGAACCATGTTGACGATGGCCTGAACCAGGTCGGTGCCAACAAAGACGGCCAGGAAGATCGGCAGGAAGTACATGACGGCGTACAGACCGGAGCCGGCGCAGATGTGCATGCGGTAGGCGGTCTTGAACTTTCCGTTATCGATCGCGCTATCTGCCACATGGGTGAGGGCGGCGATGATGGAACGGAACACGATGCCGAGGAGCTGGCCCAGGACGGCGACCGGGATGGCGATCGTCATGGCGGTCTCGGCGGAAGCATCGGTCAGGCACGCAAAGGCAGCGGCCACGATGCCGCCCAGGACCATATCGGGCGGAACGGCAGCGCCGACCTGCACCAGGCCCATGGACACGAGCTCGACGGCGGCACCGACGGCAAGGCCGGTGGGCACATCGCCCAGCAGCAAACCGACGAGCGTAGCGCCAACGAGGGGCTGCTCGAAGTTAAGACGACCGAGCAGGCGGGAGTCCCACATGCAGAACACGCCGACGAGGCCGACGAGCACCGCACTGATGAACGTATTCATACCCTTCTCCTTTCAGTCAGGCAAACGCCTGGTTGATTACAGCTTGGCGTCGATGTCGACGCTCTGATACGTAGGGGTCTGCTGGACGTAGAGCTTAATGCCCATGTCGAGCAGCTGGTTGACGTCGGCCTTCTGGGTGGCGTCGAAGAAGACGGAGCTGTCCTTGCCGCCGACCTGCTCGGCACCGTCGTGGTTGGCGGTGGCGCCCAGGTTGATGGCGTCGAGCTTGTAGCCCTGGCAGAACTGCAGCATCTCGGCAGTGTTGCCAAAGACGAACATGACGCGCTCGCCGAGGGTGTTGAGCTTGTCCATCTTGGCAAGGGCACGCTCAACGGTGAAGACGTTCAGGCGCACGCCCTGGGGCTTGGCCAGCTTAAGAGCGCCCTTCTTGATGTCATCGTTGGCGGCAGCGTTGTCGACGACGATGATGCGCTCGGCCTGAACCTTGGTGGTCCAGGTAAAGACGACCTGGCCGTGCAGCAGACGGTAGTCAAGACGTGCGAGGACGATCTTGGCGGGACCGGAGCTGTGACGGGACGCCTTGGCCTTCTTGGCGGGAGCCGCGGCGACCTCGACCGGTGCGTTGGGGTTGGTCAGACCGGTGCGGGCCTCGTTGATGAGGGCCGCGAGCTCGGTGCCCTTGACGGGGGCGGGGCTCATAGCAAGCGTGAGCGCCAGCGGGATGTTGAAACCGCTGACAACCGTGAACTTCGTGCCGTTCTTGGAAAGCTCGACCATGTTGTTGTTGACCGAGCTACCGAGCATATCGGTTAGCACATACACGGTGTCGTCCGCGTTGAACGTGGCGATCATGGCGTCCACCTTGTTGGTGATGGGCTCCTTGTCGTCACGAGCAAGCGACACGACGTGGACGTTCGACACGTCGCCGAGAACCATCTCGAGCGTGTCTTTGGCGCCTGCGGCCAGGCCGCCATGAGATGCGAGAATGATCTGATTCATCTTGCCTCCTCCTTTTCGTTATGGTCATTATAACGTCTTATACGTTGCGGATATTGCTAATTAGTATAAAGACCGTTCGCGGGTGAAAATCGACCGTTGACGGGTTTAACGTACTTGAAACGTTGGGGCTGGGCAGGCCGGCACTGGCGGGATAACCCCAAGTCGGACCCTGTGCGCAATCCCCTATCGCACGAAGTACCAGGGGCTTTCCTGCACGGTGGGCTCCAGCGCGATGCCGGTGCGCTCGCGGAAGAGATCCATGTCCTGCGATTTCTCCGTCCACCACGCGTTGGGCTTAAAGGTCATGCTCTCAACGACATGACCGACAAACACACTGTTGCGCAGCTTGGAAAAGTCGGTGTTCATAATCACGATGGACGCGAGCACCAAAACGATGCCCAGAACTTTGATCGCGCCGGCGGGCTCGGCGTAGACACCAATGCCCAGCAGTACGGTGACGACTGTCTCGAATGACATTACGACGGGAACTTTCGACGTCTCGAGCCCCATGGACAGACCCTGCATATATAAGACATAGGCCACGGCTGTGGGGATGAGTCCAAAGCCAAGGAACAGCAGCAGCAGCTGTGGCGACATTGCCGCGGCGACATCTGGCCACGGAGCCGCGATAGCCGCCATAACCGCACCGCCAAAAACAAGGCCCCAAAACGTGACAGCCAGCGGGTGGACCGTCTTGGTTGCGATCCGGCTAAACACCGCGAGCGACGCGCCACAAAAGCCCGCAATCACGCCCGACGTGACGCCCCAAACCGAAAAATGAAAACCGGAAAGGTCGCCATCGGTCACTGCAAGTACACAGCCACCGATGTTAAAAGCGATGGCAACGAGCTTGTTGGGAGTCACATCCTCGCGATAAAGTACGCGGCCGAGCATGACGCCAAACACCGGCGAGGTGTAGAGCAGCACCGAGGCCGTGGACATGCCCACCTCGCCCATGCACTCGTAATAAAGCGTGTTAGCGGTGGCGAGGCCGATAATGCCAAGAAGCGCACAAGGAACAAGCTCTTTAGGACTTGCCTTGAACAGTGCCAGGGGACCCGATGCCTTTCCCTCACGAGCACCTCCCTGGCAACCCATGAATGCCAAGACCGGAGCCATTAAGACGGCACCCGACAACAGGCGAAAGGCCGCCATGCTCTGAGACGTAACGCCCATGGCCGAGATGCCGTTTACAAAGATTCCGATGCTGCCCCACATAAGCGCGGCGATCAGCACCAGCACATAGCCCAGATTGCTCCTCTTCAACGCAGCCTCCTCGGTATTGTTTCCAATATGTTTCATACTACGTTATAGTCGTTATATACATTTTTCAAGACACAAATCGGCGAACGGGAAATCTCTTGAAACAAGGAGTGTCGCAGGTGCCGGCAGAAAGGGAACGTCCCCAAGTGCCGCTCTAGCAGTTGCGGTGAAATAGTTCTCAAACAGAGGCTTCACGCTCCCAAACAGGAACTATTCCACCGCAACTCATGAGGGGTATTGGGCTGTTAGGCCGCTCTATCCCTTAGTAATCCAGCTTCCACATGTAACGGCGCGTCATGTAATCCTTGTGGGTGACGGCGGAGAGCGCACGCATGTAGACGTTGTTGAGGATCGGGGCAAAGATCAGGTGGTTGAAGTATTCGCTCACGCTGTCCTTGATGTCGTTGAGGCCAAGCTCCTTGGCGTCGAGCTGATAGACGCGATCGCCACCGTACTGGTTGACGAAACGGATGCCGCGCTCGTCGTTGCAGCGGCTGCGGCCGACGCTGATGAGCTGGAACAGCGAGGTGCGCTTGTCCAGGATCTCGAAGGGGCCGTGGAAGAAGTCGCAGGTGTTGATGGTGCAGGAGTCGATCTGCAGCATCTCCTGCACGTTGCAGATGCTAAAGACGTAGGCGGCACCAAAGAGCGGGCCCTGAGCCATAACGTTGATGCAGGGCTTGTCGGCGTTCTGCTCGGCCCACTTGGCTGCGAGCGGACGGGTGTACTCGACGGCCTTGCGATAGATGGGATCGACCAGGTCGAAGGCGGCCATAGCGGTCTCGTACTCGGCATAGCCCTCGATCTGCTGCGTGAGCTCCATGGCGATCATGGTCACGACGGCGGAGTTGGTGCGGCCCATGCAGGACTCGTCGATGGCAAGGCTGTCGTACTGGATCTTGTAGTCGCAGACTTCGGTGAGGCCAGACTCGTCAACATAGATGGCGATGGTGCTGGCGCCGTGGTCCTTGGCGACCTGGGCGGCGACGATGGTCTCCTTGGTGCCGCGCATGGACACGACGACGGCCAGGGTGTTCTCGTTGACGTAGGCCGGGGTGGCGTGCACGAACTCGTTGCTGGTGTAGCTGGAGCTCACGACCTGCGTGGCCTCGTGCTCCATAAAGTACTGGGCAGGATAGTTGCCGCCGTTGGATCCGCCGGCGCCAATCCACACGACGCGCTTGATGCCGCCCTTGTCTGCCTTGTCAGCCAAAACCTGAGAGACGACGTCCTTAACCTGTTCCTGAGTAGTCATCGTGCATCAGCCTTTCTTCTCGTTTGATGCTCTTGATGGCATACAAGTTACATACATGTTTTGGTTATGTCGACTAGTTGTATGCTATATTTGTCTTAGATATTTTGCTGGTAAAGTTTTCGGCAATCCATTATCAGCGGTTTTGTTGTCATGTTGGATACATGCTTGGTTCAGTAAGCATACAGGTTAGATACAGATTGTTCGCATGAGCACTTCGTCGAAAAAGAACTTGGCCCAATACGAGCGTCTGGCGGGTACGCTGCGTGACCGCATCGCCGCCGGCATCTACGCACGCGGAGACAAGCTGCCGTCCGAGATGGAACTCATGGACGAATCGGGGCTTTCGCGCAGCACCGTGCGCCACGCGCTTAAGGTGTTAGTTGACGAGGGCCTGATTCGTACCGAGCGCGGGCGCGGCGCCTTTGTGGCCGAAACGCCAGCGCTCCACGAGAACAACCTGGTGTTTTCGAGCTACACGGCACAGGTCCAGGGCCAGGGCATGAAGCCCACCACGCGCACGGTGGACTCGGGCTTTGCCAAGGCAACGGGCAACGTGGCCAAGTTCTTCGATGCCGCCGTGGGCAGCAAGCTCGTCAAACTTGTCCGCCTGCGTTATCTGGACGATGCGCCACTGTGCCTGGAAACCACCTATCTACCGCCGAGCTTTGAGGCACTCATCGATCGCGATATCAACGGTTCGCTCTACGCCACGCTGCGCCAAGAATTCCATCGCGCGCCGGCACAGGGACATAAGACCTTTGAGGTGTGCTATGCCTCACAAAACGAGGCGTTTTTGCTCAACGTTGAGCGTGGGCAGGCGTTGATCTTGATCACCGACTACGTCTACGACACCGACGGCCGCCCGCTCCATGTCTCCAAGCGTATCCAACGCACCGACCGCGCCAAATACACCGAGCCCATCGGCTAGCGCACCAAACGAGGCAAAATGTACCTAATAAACGTTTTACCTGCGGTTTTTATTAAATCTCAAGCCAGCATGGCGCAAGTGCCGGCATCGCCTGGCAATACGCGCCGTCCAAGCTCAACTGTTCCTGCTCAGAATATCCAGCACCGTAAACCTAAGTGAGTAGATTTTTCGCGACCTGCCGAGCACACCCAAAACAGCCGCCTCCGTGACCTGCGGTTTTACTAAAACAGATACGCTTTGTGCTCGCTTTGCGCCAAAAAGTCTACTCACTTAGCTCGCAAGGCGTCCCGAAGGGACGATTCAGGTCAAAATAGCGTACGAACGCTGCACTTCTTGCGGCGATTTGATACCGCAAGACAGCCAAAAACCTGTCCCTATATGGTAGGTTTGAAACCTTGGACGACAAGTGCGGGAAACCAGGTTGGTTTGGGTTGGTTGGGCGTGCGCTCGGCCAGGACCAGCTCCATCCAGCACATGTCGTACCAGCGACCGAACTTTTGGGCGCAGCGATCGAAGGCGCCCACCAGGCGATATCCCATATGGGCATGGAAATCCTGGCTGTTGTGCGTCAGATACTCGTCGTCCTTATCGTGCGGCACGGCGATGAGCGCGCACATGCTGGTGATGCCCATCGCGACCAAGCATTGCTTGAGCGCGTCGTGCAGCCTGCGGCCCAGCCCGCCGTGGCGCACGTCGCGCGCCAGATAGATCGACGTCTCGACCGACCAGTCATAGGCCTCGCGGCTGTTAAGCGCGCTCACATAGGCATAGCCCACTGGACGCCCGTCCAACTCCATCACCAGATACGGATAGCGCTTGAGTGTACGCTCGATGCGCCCGGCGAACTCCTCAACGCTCGGCACCTCGTATTCGCAGGTTATCGCCGTCTCGCGTACATACGGCTCATAGATGGCAAGCAGCGCCGGCGCATCATCGGGCGTCGCCAGGCGAATCGTCGGCTCGGACATCTCGGGCATACAGCCCCTCCCCCACAAAAGCAAAGGCCGCCCTGCGCCAAACCCAGGCGTAGGGCGGCCCCTCGTCATTACATCAAGCTACAGGACAGCCGCCAGCGCGTCGATGTCCTCCTGCGTCGTGGCCCAGCTGGTGCAAAAGCGCACCACGGTGTGGGTCTCGTCGTACTTTTCCCAATACTCGATCGCGGCATGCTCGCGAATGCGCGCCATGTCCTCGTTGGGCAGAATCACAAACTGCTGGTTTGTGGGCGTCTCCAAGAAGAACTGGTAGCCGCGTTCGTGCAGCACGCGACGCAGCGCCTGAGCGGTCTCAATCGCCTGGCGACCAATCTCATAATACAGGTCATCGGTAAAAAGAGCCTCGAACTGCACGCCCGTCAGGCGGCCCTTGGCCAGCAACGCACCGTGCTGCTTAATGCGCGGAATGGGATGCGCCGGAGCGTGCATGCCGCAAAACACCACGGCCTCGCCGCACAGAGCGCCGCACTTGGTGCCGCCGATGTAGAACACGTCGCACAGCTGTGCCAGCTCGGGCAGAGTGAGGTCGCACTCGTCGGCTGCCAGCGCATAGGCCAGTCGGGCGCCATCCACAAACAGCGGAATCTCGCGCTTCTGGCACACCGCATGAATTGCCGCGAGCTCGGCCTTGGAGTACAGCGTGCCGTACTCGGTCGATAGGCTCACGTACACGGCGCCCGGGAACACCGTGTGCTCGTAGCTCTCGTTTTCGTAGAACACCTGGATATAGTTCTCGAGGTCCTCGGCGTGCATCTTGCCCTCGTAGCCGGGGATGGTGAGCACCTTGTGGCCGCCAAACTCGATGGCGCCCGCCTCGTGGCAGGCGACGTGACCAGTCTCAGCAGCAACGACGCCCTCGTAGGGCGCAAGCAGCATGTCGATCACCGTCGCGTTGGCCTGCGTGCCGCCCACCAGAAAAAACACGTCGGCATCGGGGGCCTGACAGGCCTCGCGAATAAGGTGCTTGGCACGCTCGGTGTGCGCATCGGTGCCGTAGCCGGGCTGCGGCTCCATATTGGTGTCGACGAGCGCCTGCAGCACCGCCGGATGGGCGCCGTGGGAATAGTCGTTGTTAAACGCGAGCATGACAATCCTCTCTTACCGGGTATCGGCCAGATGATTCAAACGGGGCTATTGTACGCCGTTGGGATAGGCAATGCGCGCGGCAAGGCACTCAAGTGCCAGCACCAGGGCAAAGCCGCAGCTCACGTCACTCAAAAAGTGCGCTCCGATCACGATGCGGCCAAAAGCGACGAGCGCCGCAACCACAGCGGCAGCCCAAAAGACCACGCGGCGGCGCGACGGCCTTTCCTTAAAGGCCGCCGCGGGAAGCCCGGCGAGCATAAGGCCGATCGCCGCGTGCGCGGTGTGCCCGCTCGCGAACGACTTAAAGCCGTCCTTGATCACGCCGGCGGCAATATAGCTCCACTTATCGGGATTGCCGATTACCCACCACGGTTGAAAATTGAGCCCCGGCGTGACCTCGATCACGCGCATGCGCGGGCGCGACCACAGCGGCTTGACGATCACGTTGAGGATAATGGCCTGAGCGACCCACACGGCAAGCACCATCAACGCCCAGCGCGTGAGCTCGTCGGGATCGGTGTCGCGTGTGAGGCGGTAGGCGATAAGGTTGGCAGCGATGACCAGCACAAACGTCAGCACCAGCTGAAACGCGATGAGTTTGCCGCCGACACGCTGCGATCCGACAATCTCGTAGCCGAGCAGGCCCACGTTGATGAGAATGCCCAGCGCGGCGAGCCACTTGCTTGCCTTGGAATCGGGGCGCACCGCTCGCACGAGCATAACGCCCGCGATGCTCGCCGTCAGCTCAAACGGTAGCTCGCCGGCCGCCTCGACAAAGCGACCGTACATGCTGCCGATGTTGAACAGCGCGCTCGAAATCTGATAATCGAAGAAACTGCCCACGCCCAGGCAGAGGGCAAGGATAACCGCGATAGCAGCGGCGTCTTTCTTATAGATGTACCCGAACATGCTTTCCTTTCGATGGAACCAGATTGCCCAAATGGGGCGTTTGCAGCGTCGACCCGTTAGTCATCGTCGCTCGCGCCCAGCTGCTGCAGCAGCATGAGCGCAGCCGCCACCGGGCCGGTGCCGTCGTTGGCATCGAGGCCGCGACCCAGGCCGCTGCCCGCGCCGGCGCCCGCCTTGTAGGGCACGGAGAGCTTGCGACTCTTGGGAAAGTTCACCGCGCCATAGCGGGTCTTTAGTTCAAAAGCCACCTTCTTGGGCACGTCGACGCCCAAAAACGTGATGCGGCCGCCACTGAGTGTGACGCTCTCGAGTCCCAGGCGCTCGCCGCGGATACGGATGCGCGCGCGGTTGAACAGGTTGAGCCCCGCCAACGGCAGCTCACCGTGCGCGGCCTCGGTCTCCTCCTGCACCTCATCGATGCTCTCCAGGTCCTCGGCCGCCGCAAGTTTGCGGTACACGAGCACGCGCTGATCCACCGCCGGCATGTACTCCTCGGACAAGAAGTAATCGGCCGGCAGGTTGATGCCCACGCTCGCCGCCTCCACGCCGGCATCGTCATCGCCGCGCGCCTCGGCCACGGCCTGTCCCAGCATCTGCGTAAACAGGTCGAAGCCCACGCTCGACAGGTTACCGTGCTGTTCGGCACCCATAAGCGAACCGGCGCCGCGGATCTCCAGGTCGCGCATGGCGATGCGCATGCCGCTGCCCAGGTCCTGGAACTCGGAAAGCGCGGTCAGGCGTGCCGTGGCCTCCTCGGTAAGCGGCAGCTCGCCTGGGAACATAAAGTACGCGTATGCCTGCGTGGCTGAGCGGCCCACGCGGCCCTTGAGCTGGTAGAGCTGTGCCAGGCCCAGGCGCTGCGAGTCCTCGATGATGAGCGTGTTGGCGGTCGCGTTGTCGATACCGCTCTCCACGATGGTCGTGGCGATGAGCACGTCAATCTTCTTGGTCGCGAACTCGATCATCACGTCCTCGACCTCGCGCGGGCTCATCTTGCCGTGCGCCACGCCCACGCGCGCCTCGGGCGCGGCCTCGTGCACGCGCGCCACGGCGTCGTCGATGGTCTTGACGCGGTTGGACACGTAATACACCTGGCCGCCGCGGCCCACCTCCAGGCGAATCGCCGCGCTCACCACGTCGGGATCGTACTCTCCCACGTGCACGATCACGGGGCGGCGCCCGGTCGGCGGCGTGGTGATCAGGCTCATGTCGCGCACGCCGCTCGTGGCCATCTGCATGGTTCGCGGAATCGGCGTTGCCGAAAGCGTGAGCACGTCAATCTGCTCGCGCAGGTTCTTGAGCTGCTCCTTGTGCTGCACACCAAAGCGCTGCTCTTCGTCGATGATCACCATGCCCAGGTTCTTGGGGTTCACGTCGGCAGAAAGCAGGCGGTGCGTGCCGATCAGCACGTCGATCGTGCCCTCGGCAAACGCCTTGAGCGCGCGCTTTTGCTGCGCCGGGGTGCGGAAGCGGCTGAGCACTTCGACCTCGAGGCCAAACGGGGCAAAGCGCTCAAAGAACGTCTCGTAGTGCTGCTGGGCCAGAATGGTCGTGGGGCAGAGCACCATGACTTGGCGGCCGGAGTCCACGCACTTAAACGCCGCGCGCAGGGCGACCTCGGTCTTGCCGAAACCCACGTCGCCGCACAGCAGGCGGTCCATGGGCTTGGGTGCCTCCATGTCGGCCTTTATGTCGGCGATAGCCTCCAGCTGGTCGCGCGTCTCGTCGTAGGGGAAGCTCTCCTCCATCTCGATCTGTTCGGGCGTATCGGGCGGACAGGCGATACCGGTAATCGAAGAGCGGCGCGTATACAGGTCGACCAGGTCAAACGCCAGCTTTTTGGCATTCTTGCGCGCCTTGTTGGTGGCACGCGTCCAGTCGGCGGTGTTGAGCCTGGTCAGGCGCGGCTTGTCGCCGTCGGGGCCAACATAGCGTGTGATGCGGTCGACCTGCTCCAACGGCACGTAGAGCTTGTCGCCGTCGGCATATTCCAGCAAAAAGTAATCGCGCTCCTTGCCGCCCACTTCCTGGCGCGCGATCTCGCTAAAGAGCGCGATGCCGTGGGTAGCGTGCACCACGTAGTCACCCGGCTTAAACGGGAAGGTGATCTGCGTAATGTCCACCTTGCGGCGGCTGCGCGCGCGGTTGGCGTCCATGCGGGCGTTGAGGTCGGCGATTGAGAACACGGCCAGGTTGGCATCGGGCACCACCACACCCTGCGGCAGGGCGGCATCGACAAAGGTTACGCGTCCGTGCGAGATGGTGGGCACGGCGGCACCGGCGGCAGCCTGGGCGGCACCCGCCTCGAGTGAGCGAGCGTTGAGCGCGTCGGCCTTGCGCTCGCGAATTGCAGCATGGGCCTCCTGGCGGGCGGCGCGATCGGCAGAATCCGCCGTTGCCACGCGCACACGGTCGCCGATAGCGCCGGCGTTTTCGGGCGCCGCGGTCAGCGATTCCTCAAAGGTAATGCCCTCGTCGCCAAAGGTGAGCTCCATCGACTCGCGCGCACCGCGGTCGGGGATGGCAAACACGCAGGCATAGCGCTTGCCCACGACCTCCTGGATGCGCGTCATAAAACGGTTGTCCGAGCCTGCGATGGCCGGCTGCTCAATCTTGAGCTCGGCCGTCACCGCACCGCCGGCACGGATGAGGCTCACATAGTTCAGGCGCTGCTGGGAGCCAAAGTCGAGTTGCTGGGCACGCACGTACAGGCCGTCCAGACGGTCGACCCCCGCCTCGCCGGCACGTGCCTCGATATCCTCGTAGGCGCGCAGGCAATCGTCGAACAGCGAGCGCGGCTCGGACAGCACCACGAGCGCCTTGCCGCTCACATGCGACAGCGGGCTCACGGTCTGGCCGTACATCACCGGCAAAAAGCGGTCGAGCTCAGGCGTGACGATGCGCGCATCCACCATCTCGAGCAGCGCCGCCAGCTTGCTGTCGTCCTGGCTGGCGCGGTAGAGCGCCACATGCATGTTGTGGACGGCCTCGTCGGTAAGCGCGAGCTCGCGACAGGGGAAGATCTCGATGCTGTCTTCGTTGCCGATGGTCTGGCCCGTTGAACTCACCATGCGGCGGATGCGGTCGATCTCGTCGCCAAAGAACTCAATACGCACGGGCGCCTTTTCCTGCGCCGGAAACACCTCGACGGTGTCGCCGTGCACACGGAACAGGCCGGGCGCGTCGGCGGCGCCGGCATTGGTATAGCCCATGCCCACCAGTCGCTGCGGCACCTCGTCAAAGGGAATCTCCTCGCCCACCGCAAAAGTAGTGGACTCCCAGTAGCGGCTCTCGACCGGCGGCACGCAGCGCAGCAGTGCGCGGGCCGAGGCGACCATGATGCAGTTGTCCCCGCGCACGATACGCCCGAGCGCCTCGCAGCGCTGGGCCACCACGGCGTCGTCGGGCGCCTGCTCGCGCCAAGGATAGTCCTTGCGCTCGGGAAAGCGGCACACGTGCGCCAGGCCCACATAGGCGGCCAGACTACGTGCGGCTCGATCGGCCGCGTCCTCGCCACTTACGATGTAGACCGTGGGGCGCGGACGACGCGCAAACTGGGCGGCGGCCATAAGCGTTCGGCCCGACTGAGACACGGCCAGCGTCACGTCCTCGCCAGAATCGAGCCCGGCCTCGACGGTCTGCAGTGCCTCGGCAGTGTAGAGCTGCGCGGCTATACGGTGAATGAGCATGCTGTTCCTCCGGCATTGCAACGCCAAAAGCCCGCCGAGGCAAGCTCGGCGGGTCGTTCGTCAAATTCGTTGCCTGTCATGGTAACGCATGGAGAGAACTCCAGCCCAAGCGTACGCCCAGCCCCGCAAAAAACGCCAGACGAAGATGCGTTCCGCCCTACCCCGTCACACGCACGCTGGGGCACAAATCTGCCAGCGGACACTCGTCGCACTTGGGCTTACGGGCATCGCAAATCTCGCGACCAAAGGTGATCCATTGGTGGTTGACCGACTCCCAATACTCGTGTGGCAAAATCTTGAGCAGATCTTGCTCGGTCTTGAGCGGCTCCTTGGCATGCGTCTTGGGGCTCAGCATCAGGCGGTGCGCGATGCGGTTGACGTGCGTATCCACCGCGATGCCTTCCACGATGCCAAACCCAACGTTGAGTACGATGTTCGCCGTCTTGCGCCCCACGCCCGGCAGCTTTACAAGCTCCTTCATGTCGGCCGGCACCTCGCCGCCGTAGTCGGCAACAATCATCTGCGCAGCCTCCACAGCATGCTTGGCCTTACTCTTATAAAAGCCGAGTGACTTAATGGTGTCCGCCACGTCGGTCACACTTGCCCCCGCCATGGCCTCGGGCGTGGGCCACTGGGCAAACAGTTGGGGCGTCACCTTGTTGACCTGCGCGTCGGTCGTCTGAGCCGAGAGCAGTACCGCAATGAGCAGCCTAAAGGGATTCTCGTGGTCCAAAAAGCACTCGACCGGTCCATAGCGGCGGTTGAGGCGCTCGCACACCTCAACGGCGCGTTCGCGTTTGGCGGCATTGGTCTCGCGTGGCATAACGACTCCTCGGCTCAGCGGCACAACAAAACTACGGGCACGATTGTCCCACGTATGGGGTCGTTACGCCTCCAAAAATGCGCCGGTCTGACGGCTCCACAGGCTTGCGTATTCGCCGCCCGCCTCGACGAGCTGCGCATGCGTGCCATCCTCGACGATCTCGCCATCCGCCAGCACCACGATGCGGTCGAGCGAGGCCACGGTGGACAGGCGATGCGCCACCACAATGGAGGTGCGGCCGCGCATCAGGTTCTCGAGCGCCTCCTGCACCAGCGCCTCAGACTCGCTATCGAGGGCAGACGTCGCCTCGTCGAGCACCAGAATCGGTGCGTCGGTGAGGATGGCACGGGCGATGGCCACACGCTGGCGCTGGCCGCCCGAAAGCTTGACGCCGCGCTCGCCCACCATGGTGTCGAAGCCACGGGGCAGGCGGTCAATGAACTCCAGGGCATTGGCCAGGCGTGCGGCCTCGCGGATCTGCTCGTCGGTGGCATCGGGGCGGCCGTAGGCGATATTCTCGCGAATGGAGCGGTGGAACAGCAGCGCCTCCTGCGGCACGTAGGCAACCTGGCGGCGCAGGCTCTGCTGCGTGCAGCGCGAGACGTCCTGACCGTCCACGAGCACGCGGCCGCCCTGCACGTCGTCCAGGCGCAGCAACAGCTTGGTGAGCGTCGTCTTGCCCGAGCCCGATTTGCCCACCAGGCCCACGCGCTGGCCCGCCGCCACATGGAGCGTCAGGTCGTCGAACACGCTCTCGCCCGCCGCGGCATCACGGTATGCAAAGCTCAGGTGCTCAAAATCAATCGCGCCCTCGCGCACCTTGAGCTCGGGGGCGTTCTCGTCGTCTGCCACCAGACGCGGCTCGTCCAGCACGCGCGTCATCTCGGCCGCATCGCCCAGCGCGCGGTTGATGCGCTGCATCATGGAGCTCACGTAGTTCAGACGCATGGTGAGGTTATACGTGTAGGTAAAGATCATGACGAGCGAGCCGGCCGAGATGCCAAACCACGCGTTGCCGCCCGCCACGAACACACTCACCACGGCCATGGTGATGACGATAAGGCCCGAGGTCGTAAAGTTGCGCTGCATCATGGCGTGCATCGAGACCGTCTCAGCGTCGCGCGCGGCACGATCGGCGGTGTCGAACAGATCGCGTTCAAAGTCCTCTCGCCCGCAGGTCTTGACGGCCAAGATGTTCGTGACCGCGTCGGACAGCACACCCGAGAGCTTATTCTGCGCGGCGGACGTCGCGGCCGAAAGTGGCATGATGCGCTTGTACATAAGCCAGACAAACGCAATGTAGACGACCATGATGCCCACCAGGATCACGGTAAATGTGGGCACCACCGGAGCGAGTGCGGCCACGGTGCAGATGACCGAGGTGATGGTGGGGATGAGCGAATACACCGTCACGTCGACCAAGCCCGTATAGCCGCTCATAAAACGGCTCGTCTGGCTGACGAGCGACCCGCCAAAGCGGCTGGTGTGAAATGTCATGGATTGATTGGAAAGCGTGTCAAAGCACAGGCGCGCCAGGTGGTAGTTGCCCGCAATCTCGAGCTTGTAGACGGTGTAGTCCTGCAGCTTGGAGAGGATTTGACCCACCAGGTTAACGAGCACGAGCGCCAGAATGTAAGGGCCAAAGACCTCGAATACTTGATCGCCTGCCACGGGGCCGGCCTGAACGCGGTCGACGATGAGGGCCATCACGTAGGTGTTGGCAAACGTGAGCAAAAAGATGTAGCCCGCCGACGAGAACACCGAGAGAAAGACGATCAGCGGCTGCGTGCGCGTGACATCCCAAAAACGCTGCAGCGTGCGGCGCACGGTTGAGCGTTTGAGCGGGCTGGTGCTTCTCTGAGACATGGGCTTCCTTTCGCGTCTGATAGGGCGAAAGGCCATTGTTGCACATTAAAGTGCGCTTTAGGCAAGTGCAATGCGAAAAGCGCCCGCGCCCCGCGTTTACGCCGGCGCGCCGCCGTCCGTTGCGGCTAGTCCTCGTCTTCCTGGCCCGCAAGTAACCCTGCGGACTCCAAGCCCAAAATCTCGTCGGCCTCCCGCACGTCTTCCAGCGCGTCGATATCCTTAAGCTTGCGCTCCATAACATTGGTGCGCGTGGTGATGATGCCCTCGACCGTTTTGCCCGCGGTCTCGATCTGCTGTTGGGCGCGACGCAGTGCTGCCTGGTAACGTGGCAGCTCGGCCTTGACGGCGGAAAGTACGCGCAGCACGTCATCGGTGCGTTTTTGCAACTTAAACGTCTGGTAGCTCATCTGCAGGCTGTTGAGGATGGCGGCCATGGTGCTGGGGCCGGCAACGTTGACGTGATAGTCGCGGCCCAGGGTCTCGATAAGCCCGGGACGGCTGACGACCTCGGCATACAGGCCCTCAAACGGCACGAACAGAATGCCAAAGTTGGTCGTCGCGGGCACGCTCAGGTACTTTTCGCAGATGTCCTTGGCCTCGCGTTTGACCATCGCATCGAGCGTCTTGCGCGCAGCGGCGACGGCCTCCGCGTCGCCCGACTCCTGGGCGTCGAGCAGATGCTCGTACGCGTCGCCCGGGAATTTGGAGTCGATCGGCAGCAGCACGGGATCGCCCTCGTCTACCGGCAGCTTGACGGCAAACTCAACACGCTCTGAGGCGCCAGGCTTGGTGGCCACGTTTTCCAGATACTGGTCGGGCGTAAGGATGTCCGCCAAGATCGCGCCCAGCTGCACCTCGCCCAAAATGCCACGCGCCTTCACATTGCCCAGCACGCGCTTAAGGTCGCCCACGCCGGTGGCGATAGATTGCATATCGCCCAGGCCCTTGTACACGGCCTCGAGCTGGTCGCTCACCTGCTTAAACGATGCAGACAGGCGATCGTTGAGCGTGCGGGAGAGCTTCTCGTCCACCGTTGCGCGCATCTGATCGAGCTGCACGTTGTTGTCCTTGCGAATGGCGCCCAGCTGGGCATCGACCGTCTCGCGCACCTTGTCCAGGCGATGCTCGATGCCTTCGCGGTTGGCGCCAAGCTGTTGGGCCGTCTCGCGGCGCAGGTCGTCCATGCGGTCGCCGGCCTGCGAGAACTCACGCGCGATGGTCAGGTAGCGTTGCTGCTCCACGGCCGCATCGGTCGCTTGCTGCTGCGCGATGGCGTTTGCCGTGCGGCGGGTTTCGGCAAGCGCGACGTTGAGGGCATCGAGCGTGCTGTTGGCCTGCTCGAGCGCCGCGAGCGTCTCCGCTTCGTTGCCGCCACGCTCTCGCAACTCGGCACGAAGACCTTTAAGCTGCAGGGCGCAAGCCACAGCAACCCCCACCGCCACCAAGGCGATCACAACAAGCACAATATCAATAGCAGACATAAACTCCGCCCAACAAACCCAATCGAGCACCAATCAAAGCCGCGATCAATCTTACCCCGCCACACACACTGGGCGCCCGGCCCCTTCTTGGGCGCCCCTCTCCTCCGCATATTCCATAATGCGGCGCGCCGTTTTCCTGCTCACCTTTGAGTCATCGCCGGCCAAGTATGCGTATACGTTTCCCTTATTCAGATTCAAATCGCGGCAGAGACCGTAGCACGTTACGCCCGATTCCCCTAGCGCCCCCAATGTTCTTTTTCGCATCAGGGCGTTGATCCTTCTGTCCGCCACTGGCTTTTCCTTCACCGCTCTATACGCACGCCAAACGTTGGCATAACGGTTAGGGAGCTCACTTTTGGCGCATAGAGACGCCATGCCACCCGCTTGATCGTACAAGGACAAAACGCCTCGGTAATCCTCTTCCATCCACGAGCCCTCGGATAAACCCAGAACGTATTCGGCTTTTCCTTGCGCCAAAGCGAGCAAAAACAGAGGCTCCGCCACGCGCGGCGCAACCGTCGTCGCCTGCTCAACCAGTTTTCTAAAACTCAGCGACTGCTGTCCGGATAGCTCCCGGCAATAGCCTTTCAAAAATCCCTCAAAAGTCAGATTCAACCGAGCACCTCCTTTTTGTATGGCTCTGTTAGACCAAGGTTGACATAAAAACGATGTCACCGCGAGGCGGTAC